>CAYSMQ010000008.1:21261-30535 GCA_964432035.1 uncultured Ardenticatenaceae bacterium | reverse complement strand
GAACGAAAGGGGTTTTTTCATTTGGAGAGGAACTTACATGAGTGATAGATACGAGTCTGCCATCGTGGAACGAAAGTGGCAGGAAAAGTGGGAAGAGACAGAGCTATATCGCCAGACGATCGACCGCGAACGGCCGAAGCATTACGCCCTGACGATGCTGCCCTATCCCAGCGGTGACCTGCATATCGGACACTGGTACGCGATGACGCCGAGCGATGCGCGGGCGCGCTATATGCGAATGAAGGGCTACAACGTGCTCTTTCCCATGGGCTTTGATGCCTTTGGCCTGCCGGCGGAAAACGCGGCGATTCAAAAGAACATTCACCCGAAGACGTGGACCTATGAGAATATTGAGCGCATGCGCGCGCAGCTGCGCAGCATGGGCGCCATGTTCGATTGGGAACGTGAGGCGATTTCCTCGGATCCGGGCTACTATCGCTGGACGCAGTGGTTCTTCAACATGCTGCTGAAGAATGGCCTGGCTTACCGTAAGAAGGCGACGGTCGATTTTTGCCCTAATTGCAACACAACGCTGGCGCGTGAACAGGTGTGGGGCGAAGACAAACATTGTGAACGATGTGGCACGCCGGTGATCAAGAAGGAGTTGGAGCAATGGTTCTTCCGCATCACCGATTACGCCGAGGAGCTACTGGATTTCAGCGGCATTGACTGGCCCGAACGGGTCGTGACGATGCAGCGCAACTGGATCGGAAAGTCGGTAGGCGCCGACGTGACTTTCCACACAGAGGACGGCGATCCCATTCCGGTGTTCACCACGCGCCCAGACACGCTGTGGGGAGCGACGTTTATGGTCCTGGCGCCGGAGCATCCGCTGGTGGAGAAAATTACGACGCCCGAGCAGCGCGAGGAAGTGGAGGCTTATCGCCTGCAGGCGGAGCGTATGAGCGAAATTGACCGCGAGGCGGCTGACCGCGAAAAGACCGGCGTATTCACGGGCGCCTATGCTATTAATCCGGTCAATGAGGAGCGTGTACAGATCTGGGTCGCAGATTACGTTTTGATGACCTACGGATCGGGCGCCATTATGGCTGTTCCGGCGCACGACGAGCGCGACTTTGAGTTTGCCACAAAGTACGACCTGCCGATCGTGGAGGTGATCCGTATGCCTGGTCGCTCGGAAGAAGACGGCGCGTTGGAGGAGGCGTATACGTCCAAGACCGAGGGACATCTGGTCAATTCGGGCCCGTTCAACGGGACGCCGGTGGAGGACGCTGTGGCGCGGGTGACGGCCTGGCTGGAGGAAAAGGACATTGGGCAAAAGGCGATCAACTATCGCCTGCGCGACTGGTTGATCAGTCGCCAGCGCTACTGGGGCGCGCCGATTCCGATCGTCTACTGCCCTGTGCACGGTGCCGTGCCCGTACCTGATGACGAGTTGCCCGTGATGCTGCCCGACGACGTGGAGTTCATGCCTACGGGCGAAAGCCCACTGAAGTTCCACGAAGCCTTCTTGAACACCGAGTGCCCAGAGTGCGGGCGACCGGCGAAACGAGAGACGGATACGATGGACACATTCATGTGTTCATCATGGTACCAGTATCGTTATCTGAGTCCGGACTACGATGAGGGTCCGTTCGACCCCGAGGAGTGCGATTACTGGATGCCCGTAGATCAGTACACGGGCGGCATCGAACACGCCACGATGCACCTGATCTACACGCGATTCTTTACCAAGGCCATGCGCGATATGGGACTGGTGTCTTTTGATGAGCCCATGTTGGCCCTGTATAACCAGGGAATGGTGTTGGGCGAAGACGGAGAAAAGATGTCTAAATCGCGCGGTAATGTTGTCGCTCCGGACGACCTGGTACAGGAGTTTGGTACAGATACGGTGCGCACGTATCTGATGTTCTTCGCCAAGTGGGATCAAGGCGGTCCCTGGAATTACGCCGGTATTCGTGGCCCGCAACGCTTCTTGCACGACGTGTGGGAACTGGGCACGCACGATTTCGCCGGTGGGCAAGCCGACGAGGAAGCGACGCGCGACCTGCGGCGCAAAGTACATCAGACGATCCGCAAAGTCGGCGAGGATCTGGAAACGTTCTCTTTTAATACCGCGGTGGCGGCGCTGATGGAGCTGCGCAACGCGATCTCTGACGCGCAGCAGGCGCAGAATGTGACGGGTGACGCCTGGGATGAAGCCATCGACAGTCTGTTGCTGCTGCTGGCGCCGTTTGCGCCGCACATCAGCGAAGAGTTGTGGGCGCTCCGCGGCCGGCCCTACAGTATCCACGAGCAGGATTGGCCGGCGTGGGACGAAGAGATTGCCCGCGAAGAAACTATAACGCTGGTGGTGCAGGTCAACGGCAAGGTGCGCGCCAAGGTGGACGTGCCTGCGGGTATTGAGGACGAAGAGGCGGAGCGCATTGCGCTGCAGGAAGAAAACGTGCAGCGTTGGCTGGACGGCAAGTCACCGCGCAAGGTGATTGTGGTGCCCGGACGGTTGGTAAATATCGTCGTTTAGAAAATCGGCTCTCTTTGTTAGAGCGCCTTATAGTCGAGATTGACTCCAAGCCATCCGATTTCTTTTCATGAATATGAAGGACACGGATAGTGATATAAAGCCAACAGAGCGCTTTTCGAGCCGCGCGGAGCTGTACGATCGCTTCCGGCCCCATTATCCGCAGGCTATCATCCCCTTTTTGCAGGAGACGATTGGGCTGTCGCCGGGGACCATCGTCGCCGACGTGGGTTCTGGAACCGGTATTCTGAGCGACCTGTTCCTGCAAAACGGCAATATCGTTTATGCCGTGGAACCGAATGATGCCATGCGCGCGGTGGCCGAAGCGACATTTGCCGATGAGGAGCGCTTTCACAGTGTGGACGCCACCGCCGAAGAGACGACGTTGCCGGACAACGGCGTCGATTTGATTGTCGCCGGGCAGGCTTTTCACTGGTTTAAGCTTCGTGAAGCGCGGCGCGAGTTTGCCCGCATCCTGAAGCCTGAGGGCTGGGTGGCGCTCATTTATAACAGTTGGCACCTTCCCGATTCGGCCGTTGCCGCCGATCATCGCCATCTCCTCGACGAATACGGGACCGATTATCGCCGGGTCGCCGGCCAGCGGCGCATCGGAGATGAAATGTCGCAGTTTTTTAGTCCAGGCGGCTTTTCCAAGAAGCGCTTTGACAACCCTCAGACGTACGATTTTGAGGCGTTTCGTGGTCGGGTGCTGTCGTCGTCTTATTCGCCTTTGCCGGGACATGCTAACTATGAGCCGCTGTTGGAAGGGTTACACGAGATGTTTGAACGACACGCCGTCGATGGGCGCCTGGTTTTTCCGTATGAGACGTCCGTAACGTGGGGACGCGTGACGGGTGGCGCCGGTGACTGAGCAAACGCCGGCCCTTAGCGACGAGCTCACGGAAAACGTACTCGATTTTCTCGAGGTGGAACCGGCAGCGCCCGATGTTGCGCTTCTGGATAATCTCTTGGCAGCATATACGCGCAAGGTGCCCTGGGAGAGCATCTTCCGCATTGCGCGGAGGGCGAGCACGACGGATTTGCAGGCCTGTCCGCGCTGGCCTGCCTTGTTCTGGCGCGACGCAATGGAGCGCGGTGGCGGCGGCACCTGTTTCGAATCCAACTACGCGTTCTTTGGCCTGTTGCGCCGGTTGGGATTTGACGGTTACCTGACTATAAACAACATGGAGGACACCGTCGGTTGCCACACGGCGATCGTATTGCACATTGACGGGGAGAAGTGGCTGGCGGACGTGGGCCTGCCAGTTTACACGGCGCTCCCTATTCGCGAGACGGAGCCCACGCAGCGCATGTCGTTCGCGCACACTTATCGAGTCGTTCCCCGAGGCAGGCGGCGCTTTCGCATCCTCCGCGACAAACATCCCAAAGAGGAGTGCTTTCGGTTGGTGGACGAGCCGGTAAGTGATACGGTGTACAGGCAGGCGACGACGAAAGATTATGATAGCTCAGGCTATTTTTTGGATCGCCTTATTATCACGAAGGTTGTGGACGGCATACCCTGGCGTTTTAACGGCGCGGAGCGCCCTCTGCGCCTGGAGTCATATGAAGACGGCGAGCGCACGGACCATCCGCTGGGCGAGGATGCCATCGAGGCGCTTGCCGATCATTTCGCCATGGATGCCGGGGTGTTGGCGCAGGCGTTTGCCGCGCTGGAAGAGAGGGTGGCGTAAGAAATCGGATGTCCTGCGAAAGAAGGCGTTTCTTGAATCGACTGCAGAGACATCCGATTTCTATAGAGTGTATGTCTAAGCCGTGCCGGTGATGCGCAGGATCACGCCGAACATGAAGAGAGATGCCAGCGCATAGATCCACTGCGCGCGATTGGAATCATCCCCTTGCAGATAGGCAAAAAGACCGGGAAGAAAGACGATGCCGAAAGCGCCGTAGAGGTAGTGTATCAGCTGGCGGTCTGGTCTTCCGCCCGATAGATAAAGGGCGCCGCCCAGGATTGCCTGCAGCGTGATGACGATTTGAATGACGGCGATGGCGCCAAAGTAGCTGCCGTCCACGGACATGCCGCGAATGGCGCGCACGAGGCCCCACAAGGCGATGGCCAGATAGAACATCCAGATTGTGTTTGAAAGAACGCGGTGAAGCTCGAAGACGGCGCTCATGATTTACTCTTCTCCGGGTGCAACGATGGCGTCAGGGGCATTACTCGGCGGTCTCCCAAAAATTGTTCAGAACCTTGCCCAGCGTTGTCATCTGTTCGAACTGGGGTAGGCCGCGCGTTGGCGTGATGCGCACGGCGCTCCAGTTGGGATGGGTGAGGAGAAGGTCAGGAAGCGCTTCAAATTCGGTGTACGGATCCTGATCGTAAACGACCAGGATTTGCTGTGGCAGCTGCGCATAGGTGGACTTCATGATTCCCGGCGTGAATAGCTGTCCACTCACAAAATGCAAGGGGGCAAAGCGGGCGCCCGGTTGGTGGGCAGAAAGGTAGGCGTACGAGGCCATGCCAGCATCAACTTCTCCGAAAAAGCTTTTCTTAAGGAAATAGCGGATGCTCGCCTGCGTCGCGAGCAGATCATAAAATGCCTGGCTCCACAGGGGAAATCTGAACAGATTCAGCAGCGCGTCATTGCCTCCCGCATTGCCGTCCGGTTTCGAGCCGTCTTCTTCTGCATCTGCGGAGAAGCCCGTGGGCGAGATAAACGCCAGCGAATGAAACTGGTCGGGCTGTTCTTGAGCCGCAAGCGCCGCGAATTCGCTGCTCAGAGAGAGCGCGACGACGTCGGCTGCCTGCCCAACCACGTCACTTAGGAAGTCCTTAGCGGCGCCGACGTAGAGCCGGGGAGAGTAATAACGGTCCGACCGCTCGGAAAAACCGAAGCCCGGCAAGTCCAGGGCGTAGACGGGGCGCTTTCCGCGATAGTATTCGAACAACGGGCGCATTTCGTAGGCCGATGCAGCGGCATTGATGCTGTGGAGCAAGACGAGGGGACGTCCATCACCACTCTCGTCGACGTAGTAGTTGAGCATGCCGGCGGCGCGGCTGGAAAACATGCTCCGGTCGCTCTCGATGGCCAGCGGCAGCGGCAGGTTGTGGTCGATCATCGTAGCGCTATAAACAATCCAGCCGGCAGCGGTTGTCACGCCTGCCAGAGCGGCAACTGCCAGCGGCGATAGCGGCTTTGATTTTTGACTATTGTTGTTGTGGGGCTGTATTTCGCTCATTTTCAGTGCTTCCTTACTTTATTCATCTGCGCCACCGCGCGCGACCAGACAGGCGCGCACGGCTTCGCTTCTTGTTCGATTGCCCGCGGCGTCCACGGCTTCGACGTGGAAGGTGTGACAGCCCGGGCCGGGAATGGTCCATCGTTCGGTAAAGGGTGGGACGGTTTTCATGGCAAACGGTTCGGAGGAACTATCGACGAAAAACTCGACATGGTCGATGGAAATATCATCCTCTGCGAATGCTTGCACGATGACCCACTCCTCGTCGGTGAAAATAGACTGGTTGGGGATGGGGAAAATGACGTTCGCCGTGGGTGGCGCGTTGTCGACGGTGACCGGCACGCTTACCTCCTCGAAAGAGCCGTCCTCTTTCTGAACGGTCAGGAGCAGCGTGTAGAGGCCGTTCAACTCGCCGACATCCCACTCGCCCAGGGCGCCGTCGTCGCCCGGTAGCGCGTCATGCTCCACGATAGTCTGTACCTCTTGCGGAACGAGGCCTTCAAAATATGCAAGACGGTAAGACGCGAAGCCGTCACTTTGTATATTGCCTTCCACCTGCACGACGCCTTCTACGAAGTCGAAGGGTTGAGGCGAACTAATGCCAAGGTTGGCTTCCTGTTGCGGCGAGCCAGTAATGGTGTCGTACTCGGTTGGAGGTTGAGAAATTTCGTTCTCGCGCACCCAGTCGGCAGCGCGTTCAGGATAGATACGGAAAACCTGGGTTTCCACCAGTTCTGGGGGCGTGTAAATAGTGGCCAATCGCCCCGTCTCGCGGTTGACCTGGAAGGCCTGGAAAATGTTGTCGAAGACAGTGGGTTCGGTGCCCTCGATGAAGTACTCTGTGACTGTTGGGCAGTGGGGTGTGGGCAGCAGTCCGGATACATCACAGACGACGCGCTCCACGATACCCGGTGGACGTTCCCAGTTTTCCAGGGGTTCATTTTGCATGGCCCAGCTCATGAATGCGTTCCAGATGGGCGCCGCTCCTTTGGAGCCCGGCACTTCGTCCATGGGGTCGTTGTTGCTGTTGCCCACCCAGACACCCGTGACAAGTTGGGGCGTAAAGCCAATGGTCCAGGCATCGCGGAAATCGTTTGTCGTTCCCGTCTTTACAGCCGCAGGCCGGTTGTTGGGGAGTTCCAGCACGTTGGGACACCCAAAGGCCCGGCAGCGCGCGGTACGATCGGCCAGAATGTCTGTCACTAAGAATGCCAGCTGTGGCGTCACGATCTCCTGCTGCTGTGGGTCACTGTACTCGTATAGTCGCTCCCCTGATCGGTCTTCGACGCGAATAATGGAGACGGGATCCAGCGTTCGATAGCCCAATCTCTGCTCGCTCTCGGGCACGGGCTGTCCAATCATGCGGCCCAGGTTGTTGAGAACGGCAAAAGAATAAACCATGTCGATGAGCTTTACTTCGCCGCCGCCCAGGGTAAGCGATAAGCCATAGTCGCCGCCATCTAGACTGGTGATGCCCAGACTATGAGCGGTACGGATGACGTTGTTGACGCCGACCCAGCTCATGACTTCTACCGCGGGCACGTTGTAGCTGTTTGCCAGCGCCTGCCGGATGCGCATCGGCCCGTGAAAACGCCGATCGTAGTTCTGAGGCACGTAGTTAATCCCGTTGTAAAGCGTACCGAAATCGGTTTCTACGTCCAGTACCATGGTCGCCGGCGTGTAGCCCTGGCTGAAGGCTGTGAGATAGGTGAAGGGTTTAAATGCGGAGCCGGGTTGGCGCAGACCGTCTACTGCGACGTTAAACGAGCCGTCGATGTTTTCATTCCAATAGTCCAGACTGCCGACCATTGCCTTGATTTCACCAGTGCGCGGATCCAGCGCCACGACCGACGCGTTACTCACATTACGATCAACGCCAATGTCCGCTTCTTGTAATGGCGGAAGGAAAGACAGCGCCGGACATTGCGCGCGTTCGTCGGCAGGCAAGCCGTCGCCTGCCGTTCCAGAGAGCCGCGCGACGTGCGCTCTTGCCAAGCATTCAGCCTGTTGCTGCATCTCCAGGTCCAGCGAGGTGTAGACGCGCAGCCCACCGCGCAGAACCATTTCGGGTCCGAACCGCTCTTCCAGTTGCTTTCTGACATAAAGGGCAAAATGGGGCGCGATGATATCGAAGCGATCCTCGATGCCCGGCGCAATTTGTAGCGGCGTATATTTAGCCGTCACCAGCTGCTGGCGATCAATCATGCCCTCACGGAACATGGCGTCCAGAACCAACTCCTGGCGCGCTTTGGCAATCTCCGCGTTGTCTATAGGATTTAGCGCGGGCGACTGCGGAATGGCTGCCAGCATCGCCGACTCAGCCAGGGTCAGTTGTGACGCCGGCTTGTCGAAATAGACGCGCGCGGCTGCCTCGACGCCGTAGGCCAGGTTGCCGTAGAAGTTGGTGTTTAGGTACCATTCCAGAATCTGTTCTTTGCTGTAGGTCTGTGAAAGCTTGTGAGCCAGCAGCACTTCCTCTACTTTGCGCCGGTAGTCGTCAAAATCGACCTCCGCGCCTACGAGGCGCCTTTCTTCGGCGATCAAGTGGTTCTTGACCAGCTGCTGCGTAATAGAGGAGCCGCCCTGAATCTCGCCACCGAGAAGTACGTACTCGTAGAAGGCGCGACCGATCCCTTGTAGATCATAGCCTTCGTTGGTCCAAAAGGTGCGATCCTCAATGGCAATTGTGGCGTCCACAAGGTCGTTTGAAAACTGGTCGATGGTCAGCCACTGGCGGTCTCCGCCCAGGGGGTCGATCACTTCGTAGATCAGCACCAGTTCCTTGTTGCCGTCGCCGTCCTGGTCCGGACCCCAGGCGTAAATCTTCGTGGTCTCGAACGTCGAATCGATGTCCTGGCCCAGCTGTTCAATTTCGGATAAGTTTGGCAAGTCGCTTGTGAAGTAATCGTAGACAGAAACAGTAGCCGTGACCGTGCCCGTGACCGTCAGAAAGGCCAGGGCGAGGGCGCTGATGACCAGCACCAGCATGACGCGCAGGGCAGTGCGCAGACCGTGCCCGGAGCGCTGTTGGCGGCGCAAGCGCCGGCTAATTATTCGCGTCGTCGTTGGCATAGACCTCGACCGACAGTCTGGTCAAACAACCTGGAAAGCCTGGACTGCGGTTCCACTGTCACAACTAACTCAATCCCCGTGATTTTGCCCGCCAACGGGGAATATTGCAACCGCTATAGGGTGAGCATTCTTGCGAGTGGGTTGCGCTGGGTTACAATAACGAAGAGTTATTTGGGAGAACCCTATGCCGCTTCGTCGATTGTTGCCATTCCTTCTCATCAACGTTGTTGTTTCGACGGTCGTGGTACTGTTGATTCTGTACTGGTGGGACAGCCGGGAAACTGAGGTACCCGATGTGTCGCCGACGGCGCAGGTGGCGTCGTTGGAGACACCCGGCGCTGTCGAGGATTTTGCGACCGTACAACCGGCAGCAGCAGGGGAGGAAGCAGGGGAAGTTAATCCTGAAGATGGTGGCGAGGAAGCGGAAGATGAGGATGGACCAACCGTGCATACTGTGCAGGCCGGCGAGACGCTGGGCATTATCAGCCAGTTGTACGACGTGCCTCTAGAAGACATCGCCAC
>CAYSMQ010000008.1:6331-21251 GCA_964432035.1 uncultured Ardenticatenaceae bacterium | reverse complement strand
CGAAATTGTAAATGTGAACTCGCTTGCAATCGGGCAACAGCTTATCATTCCTGTTGGCGGCTTGCCCACTGCAACGCCGCCGCCCACGGCGACCGCCACGAGTACGCCAACGGCAACTGCCGAAGCGACCGAACCCGCCGAGGACGAGACAAGCGTTGTGGAAGTGACGGAGGTCGTCGGCGTGGGAGAGCTGACGGCGGAGTCTGTGCGTATCAGCAATGCCTGAACGAGTACAGTGATGTTACAGGATTGGCAACTGGAAGACGAGGACGGCAACAGTTTTACGTTCGTGAATGTTACGCTATATGGAGGCAGCAGCGCCGGCGCGCCTTCCATTCTTGTTCATACAGAAGCCGGACAAAACGGCCCATCCGACCTCTTTTGGGGTCAGGAGACGGCCGTTTGGGAAGCAGGTGAAACGGTGACCTTGCTCGATGCCGACGGCGTCGTGCAGGCTACCTATGACATTCCACCTTAGACATAGAAAAAAAGGAGGTTCATGATGGGCTACCGAGGAGTGATGGACCCTAAGGGTGAACCGTTCGCATATCTATCCGGCGCGACGCTTTACACGCTGGACGATGAAGTGACAGGACGGGTCGAAGGCAACTTTATCGTGGACCTGGATGGAAACAAAGTGTGGCGTCTGGATGGAGATGCTATTTACACTTTGGACGGCTCGCCCGTCGGGTATCTGGGCGAAGAGCGTCCTGACGACTACGACTATTGACCTCAAAAGAAATCGGATGTTTTTTGGCGCCCGGTTGTTCCGCGACCCGGCTACAGAAACATCCGATTTCTAGATAATCTCCGAGTAAATCAGTTAACAAGAAAGGAATATCAATGAGACTTGGCGCCCAAATAAGTGTGGCGGGTGGCTTACACCGCGCCTTTAAACGCGCTGCCGACACCGGCTGCGAGGCAATGATGATTTTCACTAAGAGCAACCGGCGGTGGGCTGCAAAGCCGTTGACGGAGGATGATATTGGCCTCTATGAGGAAGCAGCTCAGGAGCATAGTGACATCACTCCCGTGTCGGTACATGCCAGCTACTTGATCAACGTTGCCTCTAGCGATCCGGCACTATGGGAGAAGTCGTATGAGGCATTGAAGATCGAGGTGGAACGCGCCGACGCCATTGGGGCCGATCACCTTGTGTTTCATCCGGGCGCCTACGTGGACGCCGACGAAGAGCAGGGCCTGGCCAATATCGCCCGGGCGCTGAACCGCCTGCTGGAAGAGACGGCGTCGAGCAAAGTGACCGTTTGCCTGGAAACAATGGCAGGCACGGGCACGACGCTGGGGCACCGCTTCGAGCATCTGGCCTGGTTGCGCGAGCAAGCCGAAGACCATTCTCGCCTGGGCGTGTGCGTGGATACATGCCATATATTCTCGGCGGGCTATGACATTCGTACACCCGACGCGTATGAGACTAGCATGAAGGCCCTGGACGACATTGTCGGGCTGGCTCACGTGAAATGTTTCCACTTTAATGACAGCCAACATCCTCTTGACGCGCGTAAGGATCGTCACGCCCACATCGGGGAAGGGGAGATAGGTTTAGACGGATTTGCCAATTTCGTCAACGATCCGCGGTGGAAGGAGCACGCCGCCTACCTGGAAACGCCGAAGACAGAGACAGACGATGAGGGCGATGAGGTGAAGATGGATCCGGTCAACTTGAAGGCGTTGCGCGACCTTATTCGAGCCTCCTAAGTAGCAGGTCGCGGCACTTTTACAGCGCTATTGACACGAAACGCGCACGATGCCGTCAAGCTGTCTCAGGGCGGATTCGAGTTCAGGGCAATACTGCGTAAAGCCATCGTCGAAATCCATTCTGAGATTTTGGCCTGCCAGTTGTAAGGAGAGCGAGTCGGGGCCGCTGTAGCGGTGGCTGACGTCGACCGCCTGTCTGAACGCCTCTTGCCAGTTGGCCGCCGAGTCTACCTCGACGATGACAACTTTGCCTTCGTAAGCGCCACCGTCTGCCGCTTGTTGTGCGCCATTCGTCGGCGCTGCCGGCGCTTCACGCACCCGTGCCGGACCGGTCTGATCTGACCACTCCTCTTCCCACACCGGTGGTGGGGGAGGCGAGGAGGTCGCAGCCGCCCGTCGCTGCTCGGCCGGCCGGTCGTGTTCGGCGTCGAAGGCGGGGGCGCCGACGGGCGCGGCCTGCGCCGCCTCGTTTTCGTTCATTCTCGGCTGCCGGACTGCTGTCTTCCCATCATCTGCCGATTTGGCGACCTGCAGGTTGACGTCGAGGCTGTCGACCAGGATGGTCGCCGTATCTTGCTCGTCTTCCAGCTGTACCTTGCCGCGCACGACGACGATCTGATCCACTTTCACATCCATGCGGATGTGCTTCCAGACGCTGGGAAACAGGAGCAAATCGGCGCTGCCGTGTAGGTCTTCAAGCGTGGCAAAGGCCATGGCGTCTCCCTTTTTCGTGGTGTGGTGGCGCAGGCGGGCGATGATGCCGGCGATCGTGACGCCGCGCCCATTCATGCTGCTATCAAGGTCCGCCGTAGTGGCGTTTACGACGTTCTGTAAGGCGTCGAGCTTGCGCTGTAAGGGATGTTCCGATAGATACACCCCGATCAACTCGCGTTCCCAGTCCAGAAGCTGGCGCTGATCGATTTCGGGCACGTCGCTCTCTGGGCGCAAGAGTTCGACGGCGACGTCCATGGCGGCGGGCGAGCCGGCGCCAAAGAGGCTCATCTGGCCCACGGCGGCGGCTTCGTGGCTTGTGCTGCTATAGCTCATGATGCGGTCCAGCCCGTCGAGAAGCTGCGGACGCGTGCCCCAGCAATCAAAGACGCCAACTTTGATCATCGATTCCATGGCCCGCCGTCCAACGCGGCGCATGTCCGCCCGCTCGCAGAGGTCGACGAGATCGGCAAATGGGCCATTTTCCTCGCGCTCTTCGAGAATGACCTGGATGGCGCCTTCACCGGCGTTCTTGATTGCGCCCAGACCATAGCGGATGATGGGTTCCTCGTCGTCTCCTTCGATGGTGAAGTCCAGGCCGGCGTTGTTGATGTCGGGTGGCCTGACGACGATGTCCATACGCCGGGCGTCGGCCAGGTAGAGGGCTACTTTATCGGTATTGTTGCGCTCCACGCTGAGCAGCGCCGCCATGTACTCGACCGGATAGTGCGCCTTGAGGAACGCAGTCTGGCAAGTGATGATGGCATAGTCGGCGGCGTGGGCCTTGTTGAAGCCATAGCGGGCGAAGTATTCGATGTCGCCCCAGATTGCTTCGCAGACCTCCCGAGAGTAGCCGTTGGCCATGGCGCCTTCCGTGAACTGAAGGCGATGTTTCTCCATCAGGTCTTGCTTTTTCTTGGCCACGGCTTTGCGAATCATGTCCGCCTCACCGGGTTCGTAGCCGGCAAGCTCCGAGGCGATGCGGATGATTTGCTCCTGGTAGACCAGGATGCCGTAGGTCTCTTCCAGAATCGGTTCCAGATCCGGGTGGTGATACCTTACTTCTTCGCGCCCGTGCATGCGGGCAATATAGGTGGGGATATTCTCCATGGGGCCCGGACGGTACAACGAAATGGCGGCGATGATATGGGCGAACCGCGTGGGTTTCATATCCAACATTAGGCGTCGCATGCCCGCGCCTTCTACCTGAAAAATGCCGGAGACGTCCCCATGGCCCAGCAATTCAAAGAGCTTCTCGGCCTTTTTATCCGGATCGGGTCCCACATGGTCCTGGTCGTAGGGGATATTCTCCATCGTGTAGCGCACACCGTGGCGGGCTTCGATCAGCTCGCAGGCGCGGCGCATGATGGTGAGCATGCTGAGGCCCAGGAAATCAACCTTCAGAAGCCCAATCGACTCTAGAATCTCCATGGGCCACTGCGTTACAGCGCCCATGTTGTTGTCGCTGGTGCTTGTTGGACGGTGCAGCGGCGCGTACTCTACGAGGGGCCGGTCGGAGATAATGACGCCCGCGGCGTGCGTTGAGGCGTGCCGGGCCACGCCTTCTAGTTTGCGTGCAGTATCCAGCAACTGCCGAACCTTCTCTTCACTCTCGTAGCGCTCGGCCAATTCTCGGGTGTAGAACTCGTGCTTGCTGTCCAAGACATCGTCGATGGAGCAAGGTTTGCCGGGCACCGCGGGAATGAGCTTGGCGATGGCATCGACTTCAGACAGCGACACGTCCTGGGCGCGACCCACGTCGCGGACCGCTGCCCGCGCGCCTAGCGTTCCGAAGGTGATAATCTGCGCTACCTTGTCCGATCCGTATTTCTGGACCGTGTACTCGATCATCTCGTGGCGGCGATCGTCCGGGTAATCCAGGTCGATGTCCGGCATGGAGACGCGTCCGGGATTGAGAAACCGCTCGAAGATGAGGCTATTTTGCAGGGGATCGATGCCCGTAATTCCCAGCGTGTAGGCGACGACGGAGCCGGCGCCAGACCCGCGTACGTTCCACCAAATATCGCGCTTGCGCGCAAATTCACAGAGGTCCCAGACAATAAGAAAGTATGTGTCGAACCCCATGCTGTGAATAATGTGCAGCTCGCGGTCCAACCGCTTACGCAACGTCTCGTCCTGGGCCGCGCGCTGCTCGCCATAGCGCCAGGCTAAGCCGTCCATGCACAGCTCGCGCAAGTAGGAGTGAGCGGTATGCCCTTCGGGAACGTCGAAGTTAGGCAAATGGTAGCCTTCCGGCTCGGGATTTACGTTGCACATTTCGGCAATGAGCAGACTGTTATCCAATGCGCCCGGGATATCGCCGAAGAGGCGCGCCATCTCCTCGCGAGATTTCAGATAGTAGCTCTGGTCCGAGAGCCGCATGCGGTCCTTGTCATGGACCGTTTTCCCCGTCTGGATGCACAGCAGCACATCGTGCGGATCGGCTTCTTCGGCATAAGTGTAGTGTACGTCATTCGTTGCCAGGAACTTCAGCCCATAGCGGTCGGCCATGTCCACCAGTTTCTTATTGACACGCGTGAGCTCAGGAATGCTGTGCTCTTGAAGCTCAACGAAGAAACGTTCTGTGCCAAAGACGTCGACGTAGTAATCCATGAGCTTTTGGGCTTTCTTCATATTTCCACGGTAGATGGCCTGGGGCACTTCGGCAGACAGGCAGCCGGTCGTGGCGATAAGCCCTTCGCTGTGCTGGGCCAGGTACTCGTGGTCGATGCGCGGCTTGTAATAATAGCCCTCTAACTGCGAATCGCTGGCGATCTGCAGAAGGTTCTTGTAGCCGGTCTGGTTCATTGCCAGCAACAGCAGATGGAATCGCTCGCGATCCTTTTGTGGATCCTTTTGGTGCATGCGACGCGTTGCCACGTAAGTCTCCACACCCAAAATAGGCTTGACGCCTTCCCGCTTACAGGCACGATAGAAGTCAATTGTGCCGTACATCGTGCCGTGATCTGTCAGAGCCAACGCCGGCATGTTCAACGCCCGCGCCTGCCGGGCAAGATGCTTAATGCGACTCAAGCCATCGAGAAGTGAAAACTCACTATGTACGTGGAGATGCGCAAATGGTTGGTGATTGGTCATATATCCCGTCGTCTCGATTTGTGGCCCCTCGAGCGGCGCAGAGGCTGCTCGGCGACATTTGTTGTAATTCCCCGCATATGCGACATAGTATAGCACATGGGAGCAGTCTTGGCTATTCCATGATTGGAAAGTAAAATCATCTGATTGCTGACTTTTTTTCGCGAGTCGAAAGAGGTGTAGCTATGGAGTACATCGTACGGCGGACAATGCCTGAGACGGGGAAGTTTCCAACCTATACGCTGCTGGACACGAATGGTGCAACATTGCTACACAGTGACCAATCACAAGGGCCGCCGCCCGAGTCCAGACGCCAGATCCGGCTCATGAGGCCGGGTGGTCGTTTGCTGGCGACGATTGACGTGCCTCCCGCCTCCGTCGACGAGGAAGAGCAGCAGCGCGATTATGCAGTCATTCACGAGTATGCCGTGTATGCTATCGTAAGCGTACATTACCGGCAGAATGTAGAGGACAACGGTGGCCCGGAGCGCTATTTCGTTCTAGAAGTAGAAGGCGAAACCTGGCTTCTTCTGCCGCATCCAGAACAGGAAGCTTGTTATGCGCTCTACGATGAGGCGCCGGCGGGTCTCCATACCTACGATACGCTGACGGAGTTGGATTTGCCCCAACACATCGGCCGATTTTGCCGCGGCGAAGAGGGGGGTGACCAGACGATGACCGTTCAGCTGGATACAGTCAGGTTAACCCATACGAGTCTGGTCGTGCTTGCGCTGGCGCTACTCATTGACCAGTCGGCGACCGCTCTCAGCTGAGCAAGTTCGCATCATGACCGGCATCACGGTCATGACGCGCCAGCAGCCATTAACCGGCGGACTGTTCTCCAATTACACTTTCAGCAGCGCCGTTTGCCGCGGCCCGCTCACGTTCTATTTCAAGTTTCTTCAGACGGTAAAGTGTTTCTTGCGTCAGTTGCCGGTGTTTGCCGGCGATATCGGCCAAAATACCAAAGACGAAGATGAGCACGCCGACAATGAGCAAGCCGGTGCCGATGGTGACGGACTGCACGAAACGATCCGCATCCAGACGATAGAAAATATAGTACGCCAGGAATCGCGCCCATAGCGCGCCGCCGGCAAGCAGAAAGGGGATGGAGAGGTAGGTAAACGTACGCAGCGGTTCGTAGAAGGCATAGATGCGTAGAATCGTCCCACCCTGTTCTTTGATGAAGTGCCACATGTTGCGCTGCAACCGGGAGGGGCGTGTTGGCGCGTTGGTGGCAACAGGAATACTGGTGATGGTCAGACCTAGCTTTCCCGCCTGTATGATCGTTTCCAGCGTGTAGCTGTAGTGGCTGAGCACGTTGAGGCGCAGCGCGGCTTCCTTGGAGTAGGCGCGAAAGCCACTGGCGGCGTCCGGAACGTCGGTGCCGCTTACGTTGCGCACGGTCCAGCTTCCCCATTTTTGTAACCATCGTTTTATCGCCGAAAAGTGGACGTTATGGTGCGGCTGACGGTCGCCGATGACAATATCCGCTTCACCGTCTAGTACAGGGGCGATAAGCCGTGGAATCTCGTGTCCTGCATACTGATTATCGCCGTCCGTGTTGACGATCAGGTCCGCACCCAGGCGGAGGGCGTGGTCCAGACCCGTCTGAAATGCCTGGGCCAAGCCGCGGTTGCGACCGTGCTGTACGATATGGTCAACGCCTAGGCGGCGGGCAACAGCCACTGTCCCATCGCTGCTGCCGTCGTCAATGACCAGGGTTTCGATACAATCGATGCCCGGAATGGCAGCAGGAATGTCTTCAAGGGCGTCTTCCAGCGTATCGGCTTCGTTAAAACAGGGGATTTGGATTATCAGTTTCACAGGCTTGCCGCAACACCGCCGTTGTCAATGCAAAACAAGGAATGTGTCACACGGGCTCCGAACAGAGAATGGTTTACTTCTCGCGCAAGATATCGTCGATTTCCACCCAGTGCAGGCCAGACCATAGGTATCGAGTGAGGTTTACTCGCAGATCGTCGCTAACCATTACGCCTTCCGATCTCAACAAGCGCGCCTGATCCTCTGCAGTATGTTCGCGGTTGGAAATTGTGATGCGACCCTGGCTGTTTATGACGCGGTGCCAGGGCACGTTCGCGCGCTTGTTCGCCGGCTCGTCCTTGAGCGCACTGAGCGCGTAGCCCACGGCGCGCGCGGCGTTTGGGCGACCCAGCATTTGCGCCACGCGTCCGTAGCTGGTCACTTTGCCCCGTGGAATTTGCCGCACGACGTCATAAACCTGTTCGTAAAAGCTCTTGTCGGTCATAGAGCCATTCTAGCAGGTTTAGCGTGCACACGCATTCAGATGGGAAGGGCGAACTCGAGGGCAAACTACTGATCCATTGCCGACGTTGTGCGCGCCATGAGTTGATCTAGGCGTTTCATCAGGCTGGAAATCTCAGGGGGAAGGGGCTGGTCAGCTTCGCCGGCGCGCTGCTTTAGATTTTGCAACTGGCTCTCCAGTTCGGCCAGGCGCGTCTGGGGGTCATCGGCGGTGGCCTCGCTGCGCCGGCTGTCGAAGAGGATGGTGAGCAGTGACTCGATGCTCACTGCAAGCGGCGGCGCCGCCAGCAGACCAAAGAACCCATACGTTTCGGCGAGGGGAATGGCCAGTAAGGTTACCAGCAAGAAACTGAAGTCGCGTTCGTAGTGCAGAAACGTGCGTTCAACCACGTTGTGCAGGACAAGGAAGATGACCACCGTGTAGAGCGCGGCAAGCGCGCCGATGCCCGCGCTGTGTATTAGTCCGACCAGCAGGGCGGCAAGCGCCGCAAACATGAAGCCGAGGACGGGAATGAGCCAGGCCACTGCGCCAACGATGGCAAGGAGCGCAGGATAGTCAATGCCCATAAGAGCGTAGCCGGCGGCGAGCAAGATAACCGCCAGGAATAGCTGCGTACCCTGACTGCGCAAGTAATCGCCGACGCCATCTTCGACCTGGTCCCAGGCGCGCCGCACGCGGCCCCGCTGCGACGCAGGCAGCAGCGACAACCAGAGTCCCTCAAAGCGGATGCGGTCGGCATTCCAATAGATGCTTAGCACAATCATAATAACGATGGCAGCGACCACGGAGGCAATGGCGCCCACGATGGTGAGCAGGGCCTGTGCCAGCAGAGTGCCTTCTTCTGCAGTCAGGGCCTCGAGGATTGCCTGCGATGGAGGGAGACGGCTGGCAATTGATTGCTGCACCATGTTGCCCGATTGCCAGGTTTGTTGCAGCACCTGGTATTCACTGACCACTCGGTCCGCGAGGTCGGCAAGCTCGCCAATGGCGAAGTGCCCAACAGCATAGAGCCAGCCGCCTAGAATAAGCACGCTAACAAGGTAGGTGATGACGATGGAAAGCGTGGCGGGAATGCCGCGATCGGTCAGGCGCGTAATGAGAGGACGCAAGGCGCTTGCGGTGAACAAGCTCAAGATGAAAATGATGACGACGGCCCGGAACACGTACACCAGGTACAAGCCGCACAAGGTGAGGAGCGCGACCAGCGAAAGAAATGCCAGCCGTTTCATGCCGGCGTTTCCTCTGCCTCGTCCCGAGATCCGTTACTCAGGAGGTCGCTTAATTCGACGGCGATATTTTCCAGATCGTCGATAATGATGGCAGGTTCTTCTAGATCGGCTTCATTGATGGAGCGTGCCTGCCGCCGCAGGTCGCGGACGAGGTCCTGTGCATCGTAGGACACGACGCTAAGCTCGTCGCGGCCCTCGAGTTCGCCGTTTGTGGCGTCTTCCCGCTCTACGACATACCGGAAGAAGAGTAGTTGCACAATGGCAGCCAGGGGGACAGCGATCAGCGCGCCGGTTACGCCGAAAAGGGTGCTGAGCGCAGTTAGCGCCAGGAGCGTCACTAGGGGATTGACGCCCACCGAGCGCCTCATGATGCGCGGCACCAGGATGTTATTTTCGAGTTGCTGGACGACGAGGGTAAATACGATGACCCATATCACCAGGCTGGGGTTTACGGAATAGGCCACGAGGGCCGCAGGAATAGCACCGAGGGCCGGTCCCACGAGAGGAACGGCTTCCATGAGGCCGGCGATAAGGGCCAATATAAAGGCATAGGGTAAACCAAGTAGCAAGTAGCCAACGAAGCTCAGGACGGCAATGCTAAGCATCAAAAGGCCTTGACCGACAATATAGCGGCCCAGCTGGGCTTCCATCGTGCTAATTAGCTCGCGTCCCTTCTCGCGGCGATCCATGGGCACGAGTAGCAAGAGGGCTCGCTTCAGGCGCTCACTCTCCATAGTCCAGTAGAAGGCAAGGACAAAGGTGACTAGAACACCGAGAATGGTGCGAACCATGGGCGTGAGCATAGTCAGTGAATCGCGAACGGAAAGAATGGCGTCTTCGCTTTCTGCTGCGGCGCTGCCTCCACTTAGCGAAAGGTCACCGGGCAGCGCCAACCCCAGGCGCCAGATAAACAGGTTTGGCGTCTGCAGCATGCTTTCCCGTAGTTCGCGGTATGCTTCGGGGACGGCGCCGGCGATGCGCGCGCCCTGATCGGCCATGAGCGGCGCCCCAATGGCTATGATGAGACTGAAGAACGCGGCAACTCCTAGGTAGACGAGGATAATGCCCGCGGGTCTCTTTAGGCCTTTTCGTTGCAGAAAATCAACGGCAGGCTTTATTGCCGTGCTAATGACGATGGCTACAAAGAGGAGAAACACGATGTCGTGCCAGCGGACAAGCAGCCAGACCAGCCCCGTCACGCCGGCGACGACGAGCGTCCCCAGCATTATCTGGCCCGCTGTCAGTTTTCCTGCACCCACTCCTCTGCTTTTCAACATAGATTGATTGTACTCGAATCTGCGGCCTGAAGTGAGCCGCTCTCGGCCAAAACTGGCCTCTAAACTGCTGTCACGTTACGTTCCATGACAACGCCTGCAACCACTCTGATTTTATGCGAAGATATAGGAGATTCAATGTACCTGAGGCATAAGGTTGGGCGAGTTTGACTTTTGGGCAGCCGTGTGGGAAAATTTCTGGCTGAATTGCCCCCATAGCTCAGAGGACAGAGCGTTGGCCTCCGGAGCCAAAGGCCCAGGTTCGAGTCCTGGTGGGGGTATCGCAAGCGCCTCAAGCGCGTCAAGAAATCGGATGTCTGTTCCACGGCGGCACGCGCTATGTCCGGGAAATAGACATCCGATTTCTCCGTTTACAGGCCTCCTTCACTCAGGCGCCGTTCAAGATTCCACCAATCTCTTTGGCGCCGGCCACCAACGTCTCCACGCAGTAGTCAAGGTCTTCGATGCGATGGCTGGCGGATACGGTGGCCCTTAAGCGCGATTGGCCGTCGGGAACAACAGGCGCTATTACAGCCTGCACAAAGATTCCCTTTTCCTGACAATGACGGGCCAGCTTTACGGCGCGCTCGATGTCGTAACACATGACGGGCAATATGGCGGTTTCTGTATTTAAAAGATCGAAGCCTGCCGCCTGCAGCGCGGACCGGAAGTGATTGTAGTTGCGTTGCAGGTTTTCGACTCGTTCCGGCTCCGATTCGATGACGTCGAGCGCGGCACAGGCAGCGGCGGCGCTAGCAGGCGGTAAGGCCGCAGAGAAGACAAAGCCGCGCGCTTCGTGCTTCAAGAACTTGATAAGTTCGTGATTGCCGGCAACGTAGCCGCCTGCGCTGGGAATGGTCTTGCTCAGCGTGCCCATCTTTATGTCGACGGCGTCATCTGCTAGACCGAAATGCTCCTCGATGCCATGTCCGGTTTTGCCCAGGACACCAATAGAGTGCGCTTCATCAACCATCAGATAAGCGCCGTACTCTTTGCAAAGGCGGCTGACCTCGGGCAGGTTAATAACGTCTCCGTCCATGCTGAATACGGCGTCGACGATGACCAGCACGCGGTCAGCGTCTTGCGTCTCGCGAAGACGCTTTTCAAGATGCTCCATATCGTTGTGGCGGAAACGTCTGAATACTGCTTGAGAAAGCAGGCAGCCGTCCACGATGCTGGCGTGATTCAATTTGTCACAGAGGACGACGTCCCCACGACGGAGCAGGGCGGAAATCGTCGCCAGATTTGCCACGTAACCGCTTGAAAAGGTGATGGCGCCATCGGCGCTCTTAAACTGCGCCAGTCGCTCCTCCAATTCATTGTGAATCTTCAGTGTTCCTGCCAGCAGGCGCACGCCGTGCGTTCCCGTGCCGTACTGATCGACGGCTTCTTTTGCCGCCCTATCAATAGCCGGATGGCCGATGAGGCCCAGGTAAGAGTAGCTCCCAAGCATAATCATCTCGCCGTGCCCGGCGACGCGCACGCGCCCATGCGGCAGAATTTCTTCTGTCTCTTCCAGATAAAAGTAGAGGTCCTGCTCCTTGTAATAATCCACGTCCCATAGCATCGGCGGGGTCAGGGGCGCGTGTAGCGAATTTGTGGTAGACGTCATGTCCTTCTCCTTCAGTGTGGACAACCAAACTGTTGCACAGCGTGAATTCTAACTTTTCCTTGCCGTTTCCTCAATCTTTTGTGTTTTTGTGTGCTAATTCACGTTCGAAGCAAGCTATAAGTGCACTTGAACGATACTTAACTTTGCCGCACAATTAGGTGCAATTCCAGACAAGCTTGTAGTGTCGCTAATTAATCACGTTGCTGCAAACGATTCGCCAATGGCCGAAGCACTCAAAATCCTACTACTCAGCGCCGAAGTGGCCCCATTTGCCAAACGGGGCGGATTGGGCGACGTTGCCGGGTCTTTGCCTAAGGCGCTGAGGCGCCTGGGACATGACGTGCGCGTCGTCATGCCCGCCTATCGCAATATTGAGTACGGTTATCCAGGCGTTGCGCCCGCACAGATTCGGCTCAACGTGCCCACAGGCCACGGATTGGCGCCGGCGGGCGTTTTTACGGGTACACTGCCCGGAAGCGATGTTCCAGTTTATTTTGTGGCGGAGACACATCTGTTTAACCGTCCTGACATCTACGGTTACGACGACGACCCTTTCCGCTTCGCATTCTTTAGCCGCGCCGCGCTTGATCTAACCGTAGCAGCGTTGGGCTGGCGTCCGGACGTCGTGCATACCAACGATTGGCACACGGCGCCGGCTGTCACCTGGCTGGCAACGGCCGGGCAGGGTGATCGCCGCTATGAGCAGCTGCCAACTGTATTCACCATTCATAACTTAGCGCATCAGGGCAAAACGGATTGGCGGATATTTGATTATCTTGGTCTGCAGACTCACTCCTTAACGGAAGAGGCTCACGGCGAAGTAAACTTCATGGCCCGCGGCATCTACCACGCCACGATGGTTAACACGGTGAGCCCGACCTATGCGCGTGAAATCATGACGCCAGAAGGAGGAGCCGGGCTTGACGGCCTGTTGCGCCACCGCAGCTTTGACGTGCACGGTATCCTGAACGGCATCGACCACGAGGAGTGGAATCCGGCGACGGATAGGCGGCTGGCGGCGAATTATGAGGCTGCGAATATGGCGGCGCGCTCGGAAAACCGGCGCGCGCTGCAAAAGGTGGCAGGTTTGCCGCAACGGGACGACGTGCCGCTGGTAGGCATGATTACAAGACTGGACTGGCAAAAGGGCCTGGACATTACGGGACACGTCATTCACCTGCTCATGAACGGCGCCGGCGGTGACGCGCAGTTCATTGTCTTGGGCAGTGGTGAAGCGCACTACGAGGCCATGTTCGCGCAGTTGGCCAATTACCATAGCGAGAAGATGAGCGCTTTTCTAGAGTACAATGCCGACCTTGCGCCTCTCATCTACGCGGGAAGTGATATGTTCCTCATGCCCTCCCTGTTCGAGCCATGTGGGCTAGGGCAGTTGATTGCCATGCGTTACGGTAGCGTGCCCGTTGTGCGCGCGACGGGCGGGCTTAACGATACGGTCGCCGATGGCGTCACCGGTTTTTTGTTTGACGAGTATTCAGCGGGTGCTTTCTGGCAAGCGTTGTTGCGCGCGCTCAACGTCTACCGTAATGATAAAGCGTCCTGGGTCCGGATTCAGCAAACTGGTATGGAGGCCGATTTCTCCTGGGATCGCTCGGCGCAAGGGTACGAGGAGCTTTACCAGTGGGCCATCTCTCGCGTGCGCGGTTACTAGGCGCTTGGGCGGTCAGCGCTCTGACGAAGTCACTTTGGCGAAGACCAGACATCCGATTTCTCACAGAAATCGGATGCCTCTTGTGGAAGTACTAATGACAGCCCAGCGTCCAGGCGGCGTTGTTATCCGCCAGCAGCGTTTCGGCAGCCGGCGGACCCCAGGAGCCCGGCGCGTATTGTTGCAGTGGGGGAGCGCGATCGCCTTCCCAACCTTCAAGAACGCGGTCGATGAATTTCCAGGCAAATTCGATTTCGTCGGCCCGCGTGAACAGGGAGGCATCGCCGTTGAGCGCGTCTAACAGCAGCCGCTCGTAGGCCTCGGGGAGCGCCGCCGAACCAAAGGCATCATTGTAATGAAACTCCATGTCGACCGACCGCATTTCGGAAACGGTCTCCGGGACCTTTACCTCAAAACGAAGGTGGATGCCTTCGTCGGGCTGGATGCAAAGCGATATGTAGTTGGAGGACATCTCGCCGTCTGGACCCAGGTCGAAAAGCAGCTGTGGCGGGCATTTGAAGTGTACCGATATTTCGGTCGTTTTCTGCGCCAGGTTCTTGCCGGAACGGAGATAGAAGGGGACGCCTTGCCAGCGCCAGTTGTCAATGTAGAGTCTTAAGGCGGCGAAGGTGGGCGTGTTCGAGTTCGGATCCACGCCCTCCGTATCGAGATACCCTTCATATTGGCCCCTTACGCTGTGAGCCGCCGCTTGCTCGGGGGAGAGCGGTCTCAACGCCGATAAGATTCGCACTTTTTCGTTGCGCAGCGCCGTGGCATCAAATTCGACGGGCGGTTCCATACTCACCAGCGCCAGAAGCTGCATGAGGTGGTTCTGGAACATGTCGCGCAGCACACCGGCGCTATCATAGTAGCCGCCGCGATGGCCCACGCCATCACTTTCGGCAGCCGTAATCTGAACGTGGTCGACGTAGTTGCGGTTCCACACCGGTTCGAAGATGGCGTTGGCGAAACGGAAGACGAGAATGTTCTGGACCGTCTCTTTCCCCAGATAATGGTCGATACGATAGACCTGTTTTTCGTCGAGCACCGCGTGGATCGTGGCATTCAGCTCGCGCGCCGATTGCAGGTCACGACCAAACGGCTTTTCGATAACGACGCGGCACCAACCGTCGCCGTCTTTGGCCATATCCGCTCGGCCTAAAGAGCGAATGATCGGTTCGTAAACGGTGGGCGGAACAGAGAGATAGTATAGTCTGGCGGGATCTTCCCCTTCGAGAGATTTCAGAAACTTGTTGAGATTTCGCAAATCTTCCGGTTCGTCGTAACTTCCCTGAACATAGTACAGATTCTCGGCGAACCGGTCCCAGGAGC
>CAYSMQ010000008.1:0-6231 GCA_964432035.1 uncultured Ardenticatenaceae bacterium | reverse complement strand
GTTTTCACCGCGTGACCGCCAAACTGGTTGCGCAACGCTGCCAGAAGCTTCGCTGCATAGCTTTCATCCTGACGGCTGACGAAGCGCGCCATAAGCGACAGCGAGATGACGGGCGCGGGAACGTCGAGGTCGATGGCTTCCTGTACGGTCCAGCGTCCCTCACCGCTATCGGCGACCCAGCCCTGAATGTTGCTCAGGGTGGGATCTGTTTCCAGGGCCCTGGCGGTCAAATCCAGGAGCCAGGAACGAACGACACTGCCGTGGCGCCAGATTTCGGCAATCTGATGGCGGTCCAGGGCAAACTCCTCTTTAGCGCCCAGGATTTCGAAGCCCTCGGCATAAGCCTGCATCAGGCCGTACTCAATGCCGTTGTGGACCATCTTGACGAAATGCCCGGCGCCGGATGGGCCAACGTGTCCCCAGCCCTTATCGGGTGAGGGAGCCAGCGTTTCTAGGGCCGGTTGAAGATGCTCCACAGCATTGGGCGCTCCGCCGACCATCATACTGTACCCTTCGGCAAGGCCCCAGACGCCGCCGCTTGTTCCCACGTCGACGAACTCGGCGTCCGCTTGCGCCAGCATTGCTGCGCGCCTGACGGTGTCCTTATAGTTGCTGTTGCCGCCGTCGACGACGATATCGCCGGCATCAAGAATTGGAAGCAGCTCCTCGAGCACACTTTGCACGGCGCCGCCTGCAGGAACCATAACCCACAGAACCTTCGGTCGCCCCTGTAGCCGGCGAACGGTATCCTCCAGGCTTGAGGCGGCGGTGATGACCGACTCGCCGGCGAGTGCGGCGACCTGTTCCTCGTCCAGGTCGAACCCGACGATGCGATGCCCGCTCTGGTGCAGGCGGCGGGCCATATTTGCGCCCATTTTGCCCAGCCCAATCATTGCCAGTTCCATTAGGATCTCCTGATTAGCGTAGGAGTGACGATTTTGTCACGCTTCCACCGTTCCGCAAATGTCAGTCACCTGTCATCAGCGTGGCGATCACCGGCGGCGTTTCGGCGCCGTAGTAGAAGCGTATCAGGCGGCGACCGGCGTCCTTTAGAGCTTTGGCGTCTCCCAGCGCCTGCGCTAGCTTGAGGGTGCCAAAGGTGATCGACGAGGTCTCACGCCCTGCTTCGTCCGGAACCGGCAAGTCGGCGCGCGGCTCAGAAACGAGCTGGATGAAGTGTCCTCGTCCCGCGTCGCCCTTGTGCAGCTGACCCGTCGAATGCAGGAACCGCGGACCATAGCCGACGGTTACTGCCACGCCCGTGTGTTCAATTAGATAGCGCCGGAATTGGGCCAGCGCGGCATCCGTTTGCGAGCTGGGCTGCACGTAGGCATGAACGCCGATGTAATCGCCGGGTCGGGCGGCGTCCACAAAATTATCAAGGGCTTCTGCCGGCGTGTCGGCGGGTAAGGTTATATCTTGCACTTTGACGCCACCTGCCTGCAAGATTGTGAGCGGTTCGGGCAAAGCCCCGCGGTCGCGATAGGCGTCCAACATCTCTTTGGCGCGGCGCTTGGCAGATTCGACGTTGGGCTGGTTAAAGGGTTGGATACCCAGCACGCGCCCGGCGATGGCGGTGGCAATTTCCCAGATCACAAACTGTTCGGCAAGCGCGTAGCGGTCTTTGAGATTGACGACGACCAACGGGTATCGCGCGTCTTTGATGCGCTTGATTGCCTCGTCGGCCTGTTCTGCGCCTTGCAGTCGCATGTAGACAAAGAAACGGTCATCGCCATAAGCCTGGGGCGCCAGCGGAGGCTCGCCGACGATGGGCAAAACGCCCTTTCCGGCTTTTCCGGTGCTTTCGGCGATAAGCTGTTCGACCCAATCACCAAAGCTGGCGATCTCCGGCGACGTAATGATGGTCATCTTATTGCGCCGTCCGCGGGTCAGAGCGCCGATCGTGGCGCCCAGTTGCAGGGCCTCCGCCGCGTGTTGCGGACCATCCACCTGTTGCGCGCGCTCCAAAAGGCGGTCGACGTCCACCCCCAGCAGCGCCGCGGGCACGATACCAAAGTGCGTCAGCGCCGAGTAGCGACCTCCGACGTTGGGATTGGCCAGGAAAACCTCGCGGAAGTTTAGCTCTTGCGCGAGTTGGGCCAGCTTGCTGCCCTCGTCTGTGATGGCTACGAAGTGGTTGCCGGCGGACTCCCGGCCCACGGCGTCCATTTCCCAGTTATAGAAGTATTTGAACAAAGAGAGCGTTTCGATTGTCGTGCCAGATTTGCTGGAAACGACGAATAGCGTGGACTTGGGCTCCAGTTCTTTGCGCACGGCGCTAATAGCGCCGGGATCGGTGCTATCCAAAACCGTTAGTTGTGGGTAGCCTTCCGCTGCACCGAAGGCGCGCGCAAATAGCTCTGGCGCCAGGCTCGATCCGCCCATACCCAGCAGAACCACGCGCCGGAACCCGTCGTCCCTGACGGCTGTGGCAAACTCGCGCAACCGGGGTGTTTCGCTTTGCATATCGCGGGCCAGGTCTAGCCAACCTAGCCTGTTGCTTATTTCGTCAGGATCATCGGACCACAACGTGTGGTCCTTCTGCCAGAGGCGTTCTAAGACGTTGTCTTCTTCCAAGCGTTTACGCGTCTTCTCGATATCGCCGGCGAACGTCCCCGGCGAAAACTCCCAGTTTTTGCGCGCCTGCGCCATCTCTCGCTCGCGCTGCTTGCGTTCCTCGATTGCCTGTAGCAGGCCGGTGAATGCGGCGGCGAACTTCTCCACGCCCTCTTCCAAAAGCTCGTCTGTGACCTGCTCCAGACTGATGCCTAGCTCCGCCAATTGCTCGAGCTGTCCTTTCGCTACCTCGGGGTTCTTATCTATGGTGTGTTCGACGGTCCCGTGGTCCAAAAATGCGTCCAGCGTCTTGGGAGGCACGGTGTTAACGGTGTGCCGGCCGATCAGCTCGTCCACATAGAGGGTATCGGGATAGTTGGGGTTCTTCGTGCTGGTGCTGCCCCACAATGGACGCTGCACGCGGGCGCCTTTGTCGGCTAGCGCATCCCAGCGCGGTCCGCTGAAAAGTTCCAGAAAGCGCTGGTAGGCCATTTTGGCGTTCGCGATCCCGATCGTGCCCAGTAGATCCTCGTTTCCCAACTTCTCCAGCCTCTCGTCGATTTTTGTGTCGACACGACTGACAAAGAACGATGCCACCGACGAGACCTGGCTCAAATCGCCGCCATTATCGGCAAATTCTTCCAGTCCCGCGAGGTAGGCCTCGGCAACCTGCTCGTAGGCGCTGATGGCAAAGATAAGGGTAACGTTGACGTTGATGCCTTCGCTGATAAGTTGGCGGATGGCGGGGATACCGTGCGGCGTCGCCGGCACTTTAATGTAGACGTTTGGCCGGTCTACGGCGGCAAACAGTCGCCGCGCCTCGTCGATGGTCTCCTCTGTCTTGTAAGCCAATTGCGGATTCGCTTCCAGACTGACGTAGCCATCCTCGCCGTCGGTTTGCCGGTAGAGGTCCATGAAAACATCGCAGGCGCGCTGGATGTCCTCGATAGCCAGCGTCTCGTAGATTTCCATCGCCGATTTGTCTTCGGCAATGAGCACGTCCAGATCGTCCTTGTAGTCGTCGCTTTGTGCAATTGCCTTTTCGAAGATGGAAGGGTTGGAGGTGACGCCGCGGACGCCGGTCTGGTGTAGTTGGTTCAACTCACCGGATTCCAGCATCTGACGTCGGATGAAATCCAGCCAGATGGACTGACCAAGGTTAGCTAAATCGTGTAGTTTGGTCATTTGAAACTCCTTATGTCAGTTATGCGCGGTCATTTGACGGGTGTTCTCTTAGTTGCGCGGCAGCGGCGCTGTCGATGAACCATGTGACGGAGCCGCGGCCTGGTTTGATGCGCCGTGCGGGGTAACGTACGGGGCTCTTGTCGCCTTCCAGCACACTGGCCACAACGCCTGCCTTTCTTTGGCCTGTGACAAGAAAATAGATCTGGCGCGCGCTGTTGAATACGGGCGGCGTCAGGGTGATACGTGATGTGGGACGTTGGTCGTAGCTGCCGGTGACCGCCAGCGTCGCCTGAGCGGAGCGCGAGGGATGCGTGGAGCCGGGAAAGAGTGAAGCGGTGTGGCCATCGCTGCCCAGGCCAAGCAGAACCAGGTCGAAGCGTGGCCAGGCGAGGCCCTTATCGGCCATCGTTTGCAGGTCGCGCGCGTACTTGCGGGCGGCTGCCGAAGCGCCTTCTTCGCCGGGGATGCGGTAGATGTTCTCTTGCGCAAGTGGCACGTTTTGAAGCAGGTGTTCGGCAACCATACGGTAATTGCTCTGCTCATCGTCTGGTGGCACAGCGCGCTCGTCGCCCCAAAACACGTGCGTGACGTCCCAGGGAAAGGCGCCAAGCAACGGCTCCCTGCTCATTCTCTCGTAGAGCGGTTTAGGTGTCTCGCCGCCGGCAAGCACGAGAAGAAATCGCCGGCGCGCGGCGACAGCGTCCTCTGCGGCTCGAAGGACACCCCTCGCGGCCGCGTCATATAGGTCTGCCGTATCTTCAAATATGCGGACGGTTCTGTTTTCTTGATTTGCGTTCGTCATTCCTTATCCATACAAACGGTGCGCCGGAACGATAGAGCGCCGTCCGGCAACGTCATATCAGGCGGTCATCATTCGTATGCCGTCGTGGGCTACGCCCAGAAGGCCCGTATCCTTGCGGCAGATGACCTTTACAGGCACTTTTTTTAGCAGATGGCTAAATCGTCCTTTGCTTACAAACGCATCGAGAAAAGCGCCGTTCTGCAGTTGGGGCAAGATGCGCGGTGGAATGCCCCCGCCAAGGTAGACGCCTCCCGTTGCCAGCACTTTGAGGGCCAAATTGCCGGCCTCCCGTGCCAGAATGTCCACAAAAAGCTGCAACGTTGCTACACAGATGGGGATCTCGCTGCTCTGCGCTGCGTCTACAATCAGTGGCGTGCGATCGTGCGCCTCGCTCAAACGCCGGGCAAGGTCGCGCGGTTCCTCGTATCGGCCGCTATCACGCAAAAAGTTGTAGAGATTTGGAATGCCAATGCCGGAGCAAACCCGCTCGTAACTGACGTGCTCCATCTTCTTTTGCAGGTAGGCCAGGAGGGCCCGTTGCAGGTCGCCGACGGGTGCAAAGTCTGTGTGACCTCCTTCGCAGGGAAAGGCGCCATACCGCTGCCCATCCCAAACCAGGAAGCCCTCGCCGAGTCCTGTGCCAGGGGCGACGACGGCAATGGCGCCTTCAGGATCTGCTTTTCCTTCGTTGAGCACGACGACGTCTTCGCCAACAAGGATAGGCACGGCAGTCGCTACAGCTTCCAGGTCGTTTAACAGATGGACGTCCTCAAATGCGAATTTTGTCGCCAGACGGCGGCGATCGATGATCCAGGGTAGGTTGGTGATTTCAGCGCGATCGTCGACGATGGGGCCGGCAACGCCGAAAGCAGCGTGCGAGACGACCCTGCTGTGCGTCTGGAGGTAGGTGTCGACGATTGCCTCCAGGGAATCGAACTGCCGGCTGGGGTAGACGGTCCTATGAAATGGCTGGCGAGGACCGACCTCGGGATCATAAAGCGCCAGAACTGTTTTCGTTCCACCAATATCACCGGCGAGAAGCATCATCTATCCTTTCCTCGTTTGTTGCGCTCTCGCCGTCAGAAGCGTGAGTTCCCCATTTTCTGTCCCATACATAGACATTATAGACTGTTTGAGCGGAATATGTGACCTAGTTTACAATTCTAATGCGAATCGGGCTCCTACAACAAATGCGATTGGAATTGGGCTAACCTTTGCCCGCAAGTCCGATTCTGTTAGAATCGAACTTCCAGTCTCATTGCCGTCGCCAACGCCATGTGCTATAAATGAGACAGATTTCACAAACGCCCCGGAAGGAGAATTTTGCGTGCTAGTTGACCGGCAATTTGTTCGCATTTTCCTGCTTGCAGTGAGCCGTTGGCACGCATGATGGTATGGGGCGCTGGAGTGGACCTGATTTCTAACACCTACATTAAGCACGTGTATGCGCGGCTGGTTGCGTATTGCGAGTTGGGTATGCAGTTAGCGCTCAATACGGAGTTTAGTAGATGACCTTCAATATTTTTGAATTCTTGCGAAGCCTTGTCCAACTGACGACGTTTGACTATCTGCGCGCCGTCTGGGAAGGCGATATGAGCCCCGGTCTGATTGAAGCCTTACTGGACGTGATCGGCATTCTCATCGTTTCAACGTTTCTGTTGCTGATTGTGCTTTTCCTCATCTGGTTG
>CAYSMQ010000007.1:20796-32337 GCA_964432035.1 uncultured Ardenticatenaceae bacterium | reverse complement strand
GTGATGCTGGAGGGCCGAGTATCGTCTGACGTGGCAGACGCAATTCGCGATCTGCCCTATGAGGGCCTGCAAATTGACCCCCTTCCACGCCGTATCTATCCGCAGGGTGACCTGCTCTGCCACGTGTTAGGATACGTCGATTTCGACGGCGTTGGCGGCGCCGGGCTCGAAGGATACTACCAGAGCGAGCTGGCAGGACAGGCCGCCAGTGACGAGCGCAGTATTTCGCCGCTGACCCCTCAACGAAGCGTCATCGCGCGCGAAGGGGCTGACCTCGTCCTGACCATTGACCGTTCTGTGCAGTATGCAGTTGAACAGCACCTCGAGCGCGCCGTTAGCACCTATGGCGCCCAGAGCGGCACGATTATCGTCATGAATCCTAAGACTGGCGCTATTCGCGCTATGGCCAACTATCCGTGCTACTCACCGTATGAATTTTACGAAGCGCCGGAAGGGCTATTGGTCAACCCGGCGGTGAGTCAACAGTATGAACCCGGCTCAGTTATGAAGCTGGTGACCATGGCGGCGGCGCTTGATTCAGGCACGGTGTCGCCACAATCAACCTACGTAGATTCTGGTACGCTTGTCATCGGTGGGCACCTGACGCACAACTGGGACCGTAGTGCGCCGGGGACGGTGGATATGACGACGTTGCTGGCGCGGTCGTTGAACGTTGGCGCGGCGACGATTGCCACGTGGATGGGACCCGAAACCTACTATACTTACATGGAGCGCTTCGGCTTTGGTAGACCGACCGGAATCGACTTGATGTCAGAGGCTGCGGGAACCATGCACCTTCCCGGCAGCGCCTACTGGGCCGAGTCCTTTATCGCCACCAATGCATACGGGCAGGGTATTGCCGTCACCCCATTGCAGATGATTTCGTCGGTGTCGGCCATTGCCAACAATGGTCGTCTGATGCAGCCGCACATGGTCAAGGAGATCCACAGCGGCGACCGCGTCTTTGAGCACGAACCGAGTGTTTCGAGTCAGGCGATTAGCGCGGGGACGGCGCAAGAATTAAATACGATGGCCGTGGCGGCCGTCAGCCGCGAAGTCAATTCGGCGCAGGTGGCCGATTACACCGTGGCGGGCAAGACGGGAACGGCCGAAATTCCGGAGAACGGCGTCTATCTCTCCGATGCCACTATTGGCTCGTTTATCGGTTGGCTGCCCGCCGATGATCCAGAACTGGTGGTGCTGGTGAAGTTGGACCGCACAACGGCCTCGCCGTGGGGCTCGATGACGGCTGCGCCGACCTTTTCAGAGTTGGCTGAGGAGCTGGTGGTGTTGCTAAACGTGCCGCCCGATTCAGTGCGGTTACAAGCAGACGTCAGCGAGGTGAGAGGGAACTAAGTTCGCAATGTCAGATGCGTGTGCTTCAGGTATCTATGACGCTCGTAATGTGATGAATAATGAGACAGCCGGCGCGCGCCGGACCAGCTGAAAGAACGAATGTTGACGATTGGACACCTACTCGAAGCGCTATCTTCCTATCGCGCCACCGGAGAAGAGCCGGAGGTGCGAGAGGTGGTTATCGACAGTCGCCAGCTGGTGCGGGGCGACGTCTTCTTCGCCTTTCGTGGCGAACAGCACGATGGTCATGAGTTTGTCGGGGAAGCCTTCAATCTGGGTGCGCCCGCAGCCGTCGTGGAACGAAAGGTCGTTGGCGACGTGACGACCATCGACCTGCGTCGTAACGCAAACGAGACGACCGTTGCAGCCGACGAGGTGACGGCGCCACTGCAAGTGATCGTAGATAACACAATGAGCGCGCTGCAGCAGTGGGCGCGGGATTGGCGCTCGCGCTTTGACATTCCGGTGACAGGCATCACGGGTAGCGTGGGCAAGACGTCGACGAAAGAATTGGCCTATGCCGTCCTGACTCAAAGATTTCGCACATTAAGATCGGAAGGCAATTACAACAACGAGATCGGGTTGCCGTTGACCGTCCTGAATCTGAGGCCCCATCACCAGCAGATGGTGTTGGAAATGGGCATGTATGCGCGCGGTGAGATAGCGCTTCTCTGTGATATTGCCCGGCCGTCAATTGGCGTGGTTACCATTATCGGCCCCGTGCATATGTCGCGCTTGGGAAGCCTGGACGCGATCGTCGCCGCCAAACGGGAGTTGGTCGAAGCGCTGCCCGCAGATGGCGTGGCGATACTTAACCATGACGAACCGTTAGTCATGGGCATGGCGGAACATACCGCCGCCCGTGTCTTTACGTATGGCTTAGATTCCCGGGCGGACCTGTGGGCAGATGAAATCGTGTCCATGGGCCTGGATGGCGTAAGGTTCATGCTGCACTACGCAGGCGAATCGATGCGCATACACGTGCCCTTGCTGGGCCGGCACAGCGTGCACACGGCGCTGCGGGCAACGGCCCTGGGCCTGACGGTGGGCATGCGCTGGGAAGAGATTGCCATCGGCCTACAAGACGAGCGAACGCAGCTGCGGCTTGTAACGGAGCAGGGGCCTGAAGGCTCGCTTATTCTTGACGATACTTATAATGCCAGCCCTGAATCGGTGATTGCCGCGCTGAATCTGCTGAAAGATCTGCAAGGACGGCGCATTGCCGTGTTGGGCGATATGTTGGAACTGGGTCCGGCCGAGGAGCGGTCGCATCGCCTTGTGGGCCGGCGCGTAAAAGGCGTCGCCCACATACTGGTAACCGTGGGTCCGCGCGGGCGGCTCATTGCCGAGGAGGCCCTGCGCGATGGCATGGCCCAGGAGCGCGTCTATGCGGTGGAAGAGGCAGAGGAAGCGATTCCCCTGCTCGAACGCTTGATCGAACCGCAGGACGTGATCCTGGTAAAAGGATCGCGGGGTGTGGCTCTTGATCAGGTTGTGGCAGCGCTCTCGCGGCGCGAAACGTCAAGGCCGCAGCTATGACATGTGTAGACAAGGCGCGTCCGGCGGTCTTTCTTAGCACACGTATTGGAGAAGTATGGCTTTTGCACTAACCCTTGGAGGGTTCACGTTTGTCATGGCGGTGATCTGGGGAAGCCCCCTCGTCGAAATCATGCGCCGGCTGAAGCTGGGCAAGCAGATTCGCATTGAGGGCCCGCAGGAACACATGGCAAAGATGGGTACGCCGGCAATGGGCGGCGTACTTATCGTGGGCTGGACGCTCATCATTAGCATTGTGGTCAACATTGTGCAGCTGGTGCAGAACCTGGAGATTGCGGAGAGCGTGGTCATTCCGCTGGGCGTCCTGGTGGCCTATTCAATTTTGGGCGGCATTGACGATTATCATGGGTTCAGGCAAAGGCCCGGCGTGGGTATGCTGGCGCGTCACAAGATATGGTACCAGGTCGCAATTGCTGCCGTCGCCGCGTTCTTGCTCTATTGGTTGGTGAATGATGGAAACGGTTGGATGGCCATTCCCACGGTGGACGTTCTGCTGGACATCGGCATATGGTACATCCCGGTGGCAACCTTCATCATTACGGCGACGTCAAACGCTGTGAATCTGACCGATGGCTTGGACGGCCTGGCGGGCATTATCGCCGCAACGGCCTTCACGGCATACGGTATTATTGCCTTTTTGCAGGACCAGCAGTTTCTGCTGGTGTTTAGTTTTATCGTCGTGGGCGCCTGTTTTGCCTTCTTGTGGTTCAACGCACATCCGGCGCAGATGTTTATGGGTGACGTGGGGTCGCAGGCGCTGGGCGGCGCGCTGGGCGTCGTGGCGCTGATGACGAACCAGTGGTTGATATTGCCGGTCATTGCCCTCGTGCCGGTGGCGACGACGTTGTCCACGATTTTGCAGGTGGTTTCCGCCGTCTTGAGCCGCCGCTTTTTGGGTCGCGATATTCGCCCGTTCCGCATGGCGCCTTTGCATAATCATTTTGTGCTGCTTGGATGGAGCGAAACACAGATTGTGCAGCGCTGGTGGTTGATGGGCATTTTGGCGGCGATGGTAGGCATTGCGTTGGCGTTGATATAGAGGGATTGGAGATTGGTTGATTGGAGATTCGAGATTGGAGATTGGATCTTTCCGCGGTCTGCCGTCCGCCGTCCGTAGTCGAGTCTGCATGGATTCGTTAGTTGGGAAGCGGATATTGATTTTGGGTTTGGCGCGGCAGGGTGAGGCGCTAGCGCGGTTTGCAGCCGCTGTTGGCGCGGAGGTTGTCGTGTCCGATTTGCGACCTGCAGAGGCGCTTAGGCAGCCACTGCAAGACTTGAATGGACTAGATATTACATATGTACTTGGCGAACATCCGATGACACTTTTGGACGGAACAGACGTGGTGGCAGTTAGCGGTGGTGTGCCGGTGAGCGCACCTATCGTTGCTGCCGCGCGCCGGCGTGGCATTCGGATTACGAATGATTCGCTGGAATTTGTCTCGCGCTCGCCGGCACCGGTGGTGGGTATCACCGGATCGGCCGGAAAAACGACGACGACGTCTCTGTGTGGCGAAATCGCCCGCCAGAGCGGGCGCAAGACCTGGGTGGGTGGCAATATCGGACGTCCGTTGCTAGGTGACCTGGCGCAAATGCGGGCAAGTGACCTTGTGGTACAGGAACTATCCAGCTTTCAATTAGAGATTTGGTCTTCGGACTTTGGAAACGAGGAAATCAATGGTCCGTCTGTGGCGGCGGTGCTTAACGTAACGCCGAACCACCTGGATCGGCACAAGACGATGCAGGCTTATGCGGACGCCAAGGCAAATCTTTTGCGACAGCAAGATGATGACAGCGTCGCCGTCTTGTGCGCTGACGACGAGGGCGCAATGGCCCTCAAGCGTCACGTGCGCGGGCGGTTGCGAACCTACAGCGCGCAGGGCGCCGTCGAGGACGGCGCCTTTGTCCAAGCGGGGCAGGTCTGGCTACGGGGTGACGGAAACGACATTGAGTTGTGCCAGCTCGGGGAAATCAGCCTGCGCGGCGAGCATAACGTGCTCAACGTGCTGGCTGCCGTCACCCTGGCCGACTGCGCGGGCATAGATGCGCAATCGATGCGGCGGGCAATTACCACGTTTAAGGGCGTACCGCATCGCCTGGAAGTTGTGGCCCGTATCGGCGACGTGACCTACGTCAACGACTCAATTGCCACAGCGCCGGAGCGCTCGCTGGCAGGCATTGCAGCTTTTGACGAACCGCTGGTGCTTCTCGCCGGGGGCCGTGATAAGGAGATGGCGTGGGAACGATGGGCGCGGCGCGTGTCTCAACGCGCGCGCCATGTGGTCCTTTTTGGCGAGTTGGCCCCACAACTGGACGAGTTGTTGGCCCGGCAGCAAGGACGCGTAGCGATGGTCACGCGCCGGGATTCGTTTGACGAGGCCGTTGCCTACGCCTCTGACGTGGCGCGGCCTGGCGACGTTGTATTACTTTCGCCAGGTGGCACGAGCTACGATGCATTTGCAGACTTCGAAGAACGAGGAGAGCGGTTCCGGCAACGCGTACAGGCGTTGGCTCGGGAACAGTCGCTAAGAGAAAGGTAGACTTGTTATGGCATCTGTAAGCGTTGTGCGCAAAAAGAAAGATCGCGTTCGGCCCGGCCTGAAGCTCTATTTCGACTACTGGCTGTTGCTGGCGGCAACCGGTCTTATTGTCGTGGGCATGCTTATGGTCTATAGCACGACGTTTGATCTGGGCTTGCTCGTTCACGACCAGCCCACGTACTTCTTCCGCCGGCAGCTGGCGGCGCTGGGTATCGGCGTGTTGGCCAGCTTGATTTTCTTGCAGTTCGACTACCAGATCTTGCGCCGCTTCTCTGTGCCGTTGATGCTTCTCACGCTCGGCTCGCTGATATTCTTGCTGGTTTTTGGCGAAGAAAGTTTCGGTGCAACGCGTGGTCTGTATGGCAACTCTTACCAACCGAGCGAAGTGGCCAAGCTGGCGACGATCCTGTACATTGCGCACTGGCTTTCTTCAAAAGGAGAGCGCATCAAGGATATAACGTACGGGCTACTGCCCTTTTCTTTTATCACCGGCGTCGTTTGCTTTCTCATCGTCGTGCAACCTGACCTTAGCACGGCCGGACTTATCGCCCTTATCAGTTTCACCATTTTCTTCGTCGCCGGTGCAGATCTAAAGCAGATCTTCATTGCCGGGACGGTGGGCGCCAGTATCTTTGGCGCTTTGATGGTAACCATTCCACACGCCGCGGCGCGCATCGCTGCCTGGCAGGAAGTCTTGCGTGATCCAAATCAGGCTATCTGGCAGGTGAAGCAGGCCCTGATTGCGCTTGGTTCTGGCGGTCTTCTGGGCGTTGGTCTGGGTAATAGCACACAAAAGTTTGGGCCGCTTCCCGCCGCGCACACCGACGGCGTGTTCGCCATCGTCGGCGAAGAGTTAGGATTGGCAGGATCGCTCCTGACCATTCTATTGCTGGGAATGCTAGTCTGGCGTGGTATTCGCACGTCACAGAACGCTCGAGATAGCTATGGTGGTCTGTTGGCTCTGGGTATTACGTGCTGGCTGAGCTTTCAGGCGTTGATAAACATCGCCGTGATTACGGCAGTCATTCCATTCACGGGTATCCCGCTACCATTTATTAGTTACGGCGGTAGTTCACTCCTGATGTCGGTCATTGGGGTGGGCATCTTATTAAACATTTCACGGGACGCGCATCTGACGAAGCGCAGCCAACCGAAGAAATCAGTTACGGAGTCTATTCGTGAGAGTATTGGTTTGCGGCGGGGGAACAGGCGGGCACATTTATCCCGCTCTGGCAATCGTCGCTGAGTTACGCCGCCAAGGAAGCTCTCCGGCGCAGTTTCTATGGATTGGGACACGCGGACAAATGGAGGAAATGTTGGTACCGCGCGCAGGAATTAGATTAGAGACAATTGAAGGTGGACCTATTGTTGGGGTCTCTGCCGGCAGCCGCCTGCTAAACAGCGGGCGCCTTCTCTGGAGCATAGGCAAGGTGTCTCGGCTCCTGCGCAATTTCCGGCCCGACGTGTTGCTCATGACGGGTGGTTATGTCAACGTGCCTGTTGCGCCCTTGGCGCGCCTAATGCGCATCCCCGCGGCGATATATTTGCCCGATATTGAACCGGGGACGGCGATTCGCTGGTTGAGCCGCTTTGCCCGGCGCATCGCCTGTACGGCAGCGGAGTCTAAACAGTATTTTGCCCCGGGCAAGGCAGTGGTCACCGGTTACCCGGTTCGCGCTCAGTTGCGCGAGGCGTTGCAGATGAGCCGCGAAGAGGCTCTTGCTGCATTCGACCTCGGTCCTGGACGCCGTACGATATTTGTGTTCGGCGGCAGTCGTGGCGCGCGCAGTATAAACTATGCGGTTCTGGATAACCTGGATGAACTTCTGCAGCGCTACCAGCTGATTCACGTAACCGGCGAGCTGGATTGGTCAACGGTGGCGGACCGAAGCGAGCAACTAACCGACGATTTTCGTCGCTATTACCGTCCTTATGCATACGTTCACGAACGAATGGGCGCCGCATTTCGCAGCGCCGATCTGGTCGTAGCGCGGGCGGGCGCCAGCATGTTGGGTGAAGCTCCGGCGTTCGGCGTGCCTTCTCTCTTAGTTCCCTATCCGCACGCGTGGCGCTATCAGAAAGTCAATGCCGATTACCTGGTAGAGCGCGGCGCAGCCATGCGCCTCGACGATGAACGCCTGGCAACACAGTTTTTAACGACCATCAGGTCGCTGATGGACGACGAGGCAACGCTCTCAGCGATGGGAGCAGCGGCTAAGGAGTTGGATGAGCCGCATGCGGCCCGTAAATTGGCGCAGCTTCTGCGCCAACTGGCCGAAAGAGGATAGGTCAAAGACGCATGGTCAGTTTGCACTTTGTTTTTTGGTTCATGGTTCTTTTCTTTACCCTGATCGGCTATTTGCGCGGATGGCAGCGCGAGGTGATTGCGCTGAGTGGTCTGGTGGCGTCTATTGCCGCCCTGTCGCAGTTCGGCGATAGCATCACGGGGCTGATCGGCGGCTTGACGGGTACCATTCAACCGGACCCCCTGGACCCCCTAGCCTTTCAACGCCAGCAATTCTGGGTACAGGCCATTTTCCATAGTCTGATTGCCTTTTTCAGCTACCAGGTTGTGGCCCGGCTGGCAGACCAGGCAACGGGAGGCAGGCTTGGCGAGCGTATCCGAAGTGGATTGGAGCGGCGCGTGGTTGGCGGCATGATCGGCGCCATCAACGGCTATCTGGCCATCGGCGGCATCTGGGGATTCTTAGAATACCAGATAACGAGCGCCGGATACGTGCAGCTTCCGCCCGGGCAATCGTATCCGTTCGATCCAAGCGTCATCATTCGGCCAGATGCGGCGGCGACGGCGTCGGCGTTGGCCAGCTACTTGCCCATGGGCTTGTTCAGTCCTAATGTGTGGTTGATTCTGTTTTTCGTTTCGTTTTTCATTGTCATCGTCGCGCTAATATGATGATTTATCTACGAACCGGTGAGAAATCGGATGACTCTTTCAAACGTGCTTTGACCCGAGAAAGGTCCTCAGATATCCAATTTCTAGAGGCGTCACGCTAAATATATGTTAATGAGTCAAGTACAGGCGCAGGACCAACAGACCAACGAACAAAATCCGGTGTTGCGCGATGGGATGCACATACATCTCGTTGGCATCGGCGGTAGCGGGCTATCGGCCATCGCCTGGTTCCTGCTGGGGCGCGGCTTCGCCGTCTCCGGTTCCGATTTGCGACGGAGTGACGTTGTGAGTGCACTGGCGCAAGAAGGCGCTCATATCACTATCGGGCACGCCGCAGAAAACGTATCGGGCGCCGAACTGGTTATCATTTCCTCTGCTGTGCCCGCGGATAATGAGGAAGTTGCCGCGGCACGCGAGGCGGGGCTTCCGGTGCTGAAGCGCGCCGACCTGCTTGGCGAATTGATGCGAGGTATGGTGGGAATTGCCGTAGCGGGCACCCACGGCAAGACGACGACGACGAGCATGATTGCCCACGTCTTGCTGGAAAGCGACCGCGATCCATCTGTGATTGTGGGCGGTACGCCGTCGCAACTGCAAAAGAACGGTCGCGCCGGAAAGGGCGAGCACTTTGTCGTAGAGGCTGACGAATACGATTATATGTTCCTGGGATTGCATCCACGCATTGCCGTTGTCACAAACGTGGAACATGATCATCCCGACCTGTTCGCCACACCGGCGGAATATCACGCGGCGTTTCAGAAGTTCGTGGACCGTCTCGAGGAAGGCGGGCTACTCGTTGTCTGTCACGATGATGCCGGTGCACGGCAGTTGTTAGCCGGTATGACGCGCGATGACGTTCGCCTGGTAACTTATGGTGTCGATGTCGACGTTTCGACTGTGGACTACGGCGCTGTCGATTTACGGCCCAACCAGTTGGGCGGATCGGACTTTGTGGTCACGCATAACGGCGACGCTCTGGGCGTCGTGCGACTCAGGGTGCCCGGCGAACACAACGTGCGTAACGCGCTGGCAGCCATTGCCGTTTGCGAAGCCGCGGGTGTTTCGTTTGCAAATATCATGACCGCGCTGGTGTCCTTTGGCGGCGTCGGGCGGCGCTTCCAGGTCGTCGGCGAAGTCAACGACGTGACCGTTATCGACGACTATGCTCACCATCCGACCGAGATCCGCGTGACACTGGCGGCGGCGCGACAACGGTACCCGGGCCGGCGACTGTGGGCCGTGTGGCAACCGCACACTTACAGTCGCACGCGTCTGCTGAAGGAGGCGTTTGCTCGGTGCTTCGATAACGCCGATCGGGTGGTCGTACTCGACGTCTATCGCAGCCGAGAGACGGACACGCTGGGTGTGAATTCGCAACAGATCGTCTCCGCCATGGACCACGGCGGGGCTGTGCATATTGGCGCGAGGGCCGATGCAGCCGAGCATATTTTGCAGCGCGTGCGTCCTGGCGACGTCATTTTGACGCTCGGCGCCGGAGACGGCAATGAGGTCGGCGTCTGGATAGTTGAAGGTTTACAACGCAGGGTTCGAGGAAACCCGTAGGAGAGAATCCATGCAGAGAGAGAAAGAAGGAAAACGTTCGGAGAGAACGCGTCACGATAGCGAGATCCAATGGCGCCGCACCGTGGAAAAGGTGTCGGCAGAGGATATCCGGCGACTCGTAGCGAAATTGAAGGGAGAGGAAAGCAAAGAGTGATGGACGTGCAGACGAAAGTGTGGAATGCGGCGATAGCGCGTTTTAGCGAGGTGTTCGGCGAGCGATTCCGCCAGGACGTATCGCTTTCGCGCTACAGCTCGGCTCGAGTAGGCGGGCCGGCAGATATGTTCCTCAGCGTTTACAATGTTAGCGATCTGCAAACAGCCGTCGAAATGGCCAATGCTCACGACGTACCCTATTTCATTTTGGGCGGCGGTTCAAACATTCTTGTTGCCGACGCCGGGGTTCGTGGGCTGGTGATCATGAATCGGGCCCGCGAGGTCAAATTCCGCAATACCGGTTTTAGCGTCATCTGTACGGTGGAGAGCGGCATGAATCTATCATCACTGGCGCGCCAGTGCATCGCCAAGGGGTTGGGTGGCTTGGAATGGGCGGTCAGTGTGCCCGGTACCGTCGGCGGCGCTGTGGTGGGCAACGCGGGCGCGCACGGCGGGGACATGAATAGCGCACTCGTGGCGACGACGGTGTGGGAACCAGGCCAGGGGGCGCGCATTTATAGCAAGGAAGAGCTGAACTACGCCTATCGTGACAGCGTCTTGAAACGCGACCACGATTCGAAGGCGCCGCGTCGGGTGGTGCTCACGGCGGAACTGGAGCTGGAGCCAGAGCCAGTCGACGTGCTGATGGCGCGGGCCGACGGTTTCACGGCCCACCGCAAACAGACACAGCCGGGCGGCGCAAGCACGGGGTCCATGTTCAAGAATCCGGAGCACTATTATGCCGGGTATTTGATTGACGCCGCCGGTTTGAAAGGTTTTCGGTCCGGCGACGCCGTAATTTCTGAGAAACACGCCAATTTTTTCGTGAACGAGGGACAGGCGACGGCAGAAGACGTGCGCGGCCTGATTGCCGAGGCGTGGCACACCGTCCGCGAGCAGTTTGGCGTTGAGTTGGAGCTGGAAGTTGAGTTGGTGGGGGATTGGGGGTTTGAGGAGGAAGAAGAGTAGGGTGGAGATTAAAGAGTGGAGATTAGAGACTAGAGATTGGTTGGTTAGATGAGTGATGACGTGGTTGGGCGGCGAAATGAATCGAGGAAGAAGCAGCGGCTTCGTGTGGGCGTTATTTTTGGTGGACGCTCGGGCGAGCATGAGGTGTCGCTGATGTCGGCCCGATCGGTGATGGATGCGCTGGACGCCGAGAAATATGAGGTGATACCGGTGGGTATTACGCGGACCGGGCAATGGTTAGCGGGAGATGCGCTAAAGTCGCTGACGGACGGTACGGCGAACGCATCGCAGCGCGCCACGCTGTTGCCCGATCCGCAATCTTCAGCGCTGATGCACATCGAATCGCAGTCAATGAAACCGGCCTCGCTCTCCGAAGTGACGCAGCTTGACGTCATTGTTCCCATTCTCCACGGCACTTACGGAGAGGACGGGACGGTGCAGGGTCTGTTGGAGTTAGCCGGGTTACCCTACGTGGGCGCCGGCGTCGTGGGA
>CAYSMQ010000007.1:6365-20786 GCA_964432035.1 uncultured Ardenticatenaceae bacterium | reverse complement strand
AACGGCCGTTGGTATGGACAAGGCCCTTTTCAAGAATGTGATGATGGCCCTCGGTATCCCCGTCCTGCCGTGGCGTCTCGTAGTCAGCAGTGAGTGGCGCGCAGATCGCGAGTCGGTGCTGGACGAGGTTGAGGCGGCATTTGACTATCCGGTCTTTACAAAGCCGGCGAATCTTGGTTCTTCGGTTGGCATTTCACGGTGTGTCGATCGCGAAGTGCTCGCGCAGGGCATTGACACGGCTGCGAAGTATGATCGCCGCATTGTCGTGGAACAAGGTATTAATGGTCGGGAGCTGGAAGTTGCCGTTCTGGGCAACGAGTCGCCAATCGCCAGCGTCGTTGGCGAGGTCCGGCCTCGTAGGGACTTTTACGATTATGTAGCCAAGTATGTCAGCGATGATTCGGAGTTGCTGATTCCCGCCCCCCTCGACGCGGACGTTGCGGTCAAAGTCCGCGAGTTGGCGCAGAAGGCTTATCGAGCCATCGACTGCGCCGGTATGGGGCGCGTTGATTTGCTCATGGACCGTGATAGCGGCGATCTATACCTAAATGAAATCAACACGATTCCCGGCTTCACACGTATATCGATGTATCCAAAATTGTGGGAAGCGAGTGGAATCCCTTATCCGGAACTACTCGACCGGCTTATCGAATTGGCGCTGTCGCGGCATGAGGAAAAGAAGAATCTGAAGACGCACTTTCAACCGGAAGGCGGCAAATGATTGATAGAGTGAGAGGCCTGTTTTCAAGAAAACGCTCGCGACACGGGCGTAAATTGCGCAAGCAACCGCGGCGACGCGTAGAAAGCCGCAGCGCCTTTCGCATTCCGTCCCTGCAAGTGCCGCGCACGGCGCGAAAGCGCCGCCGTCGCAACCGGCTTGCCGTGCGTTTTCCCAAGGCGGCAATCAAGCGCGTGCTGCTCTCGTCGCGCTGGATAAGTTTGTTTTTGCTTGCCCTATGCGTTTTCGCGCTGGTAACGGTAGGCATGGATGAAGGATTCTATTTGACGACGATCCCCGTCGATGGCGTGGCGTCTATTCCGGCATCAGAAGTCGTAGAGGCCAGCGGACTTGCCGGAGCCCACATCTTTGCCGCCAATCCGGTGGAAGCGGCAGACAGTGTCGCTACGATACCTGGCGTGATTTCAGCCACCGTGAGTCTAGAGTGGCCCAATTCGGCGCTCATACGCATCAAGGAAGATACGCCGATAGCAGTATGGCAAGAAGGCGATGAGATGTACTGGATTAACGCCGAGGGCGAACTGGTTCCGGCGCGCGTGGACGTGCCGGGCCTACTGCATATTCGTGCAGACAGCGCCGACGTGAACAGTGCAGATGACGACCCGTCCGGCGAGAGTGAGACGCGCGAAGAAAGTGAACTGCCGGTGCGCGATGAGCTAACGGATGCGGCCTCTGTGCCCGGTGAGACGGAATCGGAGGCGCCGCTTACGCCTTTTGTACCCGAAGACGTATTGCAGGGCGCTTTACAATTGCGAGAGCTACGCCCGAACATTAACGTTCTCAATTATGACGTGTCGGGCGGCCTGAGTTTCCAGGACGGTCGCGGCTGGCGCGTCTATTTTGGCACGGGCACGAACATGGATGAGAAGTTAGCCGTGTATGAGACACTGGTTGACCATCTTCTCGCGGCACAAGAGACGCCCGTTTATATAAGTGTAAGTAATCAGGAGAAACCATTTTACCTGGCACGTGATTCGTAGGCTGGCGACAGCCTGTAGCCGGCTGCTCCAGGTCGCAGATGAGGGCACAACCGGCTAATTATCAATGGTAGAGGCATCGGATGGAAGGGATACTTTTCGGACTAGACATTGGCACAACAAAAGTGTGCGCCCTCGTAGGCGAGGTGCGCGCCGGGCAGCTGCGCATTATTGGCTACGGTGTAGAAGGTTCGCGCGGCATGCGCAAAGGGATGATCGTCGACGTCGCCGAGGCGTCGGTGGCCATCGCAAAGGCGGTGGAGAAGGCTGAAGAGACATCTAGTTACGCCCTTTCACGAGCCCTGATCAGCATGGCCGGCGAGCACATTGGCTCCACGAACAGCAACGGCGCCGTTGCCATCAGTCGTAACGGAAGCGGCGTTAGCACGGAAGACATCGAGCGCGCGCTAGAGGCGGCGCAGGCGGTGCCCGTGCCGCACAATCGCGAGATTGTGCACCTGGTGCCACGCCACTTTCAGGTTGACGAGACGGTCGTGCAGCAGCCGCTTGGCATGCACGGCTATCGATTGGAAGTTGAGGCGCATATCGTAACCGGCGCCTCGACCGCCCTGCGTAATCTGGGCACGTGTGCCGATAACGTGGGGATTGAGGCCGAGGACTTTGTGCTCAACGCGTTGGCTTCTGGCGAGGCCGTCCTGGAACCGAACGAGCGCGAGATGGACGTCATCGTGGCCGATATCGGCGGGGGCACAACCGACCTGGCCCTCTACCGCCGTGGCAGTGTTTACCACACCAGGGTGCTGCCAGTGGGTGGGTATCACGTGACGAACGATATCGCCATCGGTTTGCGCGTGCCGTTCGAAGTAGCGGAACGGGTGAAGATCCAGTACGGTGATTGCCGTCCGCAGGAGATCGACTCCGAGTCGGTCTTCACCGTGTCGCCTTTCAGCGGCGAACGCATTCTAGTGGGACGCCAGGATCTGGCTACCGTTGTCGAGGCGCGCGTAGAGGAAATCTTCCAGATGATCTTGCAGGAAGTAGAAGGCTCTGGTTACGACGGCTTGCTGCCTGCCGGTATCGTGCTTACCGGCGGCGGCTCGCAACTGCGAGGCATTTGCGACGTGGCGCAGCGCGTGCTGAATGTGCCGGCGCGCGTGGGTACGCCGCGGAGTCTGGTTGGCCTGGTGGACGTCTTGCGCAGTCCGGCTTATGCCACGAGCGTCGGTTTACTGCGTTGGGCAATTAGCGACAGCAATGCCTACCGTCCGCGGGTGCGCCAGGCAGAATGGGGTCGCCGCCTTGGCAGTTTCTTCCGGGCAATACTTCCAGAGTAGGAGGGGAGTTTATGATGTTGCTTTTTTGAAAGTTGACCGATGTGACACTAATTCTCTAGAAATCGTAGATTCCATAGTATAAGAGGGGTAAAGATGAGTGCAGAAAAAAGACAACGTGAAGTTCAGAGAATGCCCGACGTGGAAGGCGCTGCCTTGATTCGCGTCGTGGGCGTTGGCGGCGGCGGTAGCAATGCCGTTAACCGCATGATCGAGGCGGGCATTGCCGGCGTTGATTTCATTGCCGTTAATACGGACAGCCAGGCGCTAATGTCTAGTCGCGCGCGGCAACGGTTGCATATCGGCGAGCGCGCGACGCGTGGCCTGGGCGCCGGCGGAGATCCAGAGGTAGGTTCGCGCGCGGCCGAGGAGTCCATGGACGAGTTGCACTCGGTCCTACGCGGGTCGGATATGGTATTCGTTACCGCGGGCATGGGCGGCGGCACGGGGACAGGCGCCACGCCAACCGTGGCTAAGGTGGCGCGTGATGAAGGCGCGCTGACCATTGGCGTCGTGACTCGGCCCTTTACTTTTGAGGGGACGAAGCGAGCGCAGGCCGCGGAAGAGGGCATTGAACAGTTGAAAGAGCATGTTGACACGCTCATCGTCATTCCCAATGACCGTTTACTTGAGAGCGCCGATAGACGTGTTTCCTTGACAGACTCCTTCCGCCTTGCCGACGATGTTTTGCGCCAGGGTATCCAGGGCATCAGCGAACTGATCACGGTGCCCGGTCTGATCAACCTGGACTTTGCCGACGTGCGCACCATCATGTCCATGGGCGGCGCGGCTCTTATGGCCATCGGCTACGGCAACGGCGACGATCGCGCTCAGATTGCAGCGGAAGAGGCGCTGTCCAACCGTCTGCTGGATGTCACCATTGATGGCGCCAGGGGCATCCTGTTCAACGTGACCGGTGGACCGACCCTGAGCCTTTACGAAATCAATCAGGCAGCGTCGGTTATCCGAGAGACGGCGCATCCGGACGTTAACCTGATTTTTGGCGCCGTGGTCGACGAAGACATGGGCGACGAAATTCGTATCACGGTGATCGCCACCGGGTTTGAGCGCGCTATGCCCTCGATACATCGTATGACGCCGCCGCGGTCGGCTGATCGCCGCCCTACCCGTCCGCCGGTGCGTGAATCGGCGCCGGCGTCTGCGTCAACGTCTAAGTCGGCGTCAGAGAGCGCCAGCGAGTCTTCGCGCCAGCAGGCTTCTTCGTTCCGTCTCGACGATCTGGAAATTCCGGCTTTCTTGCGTAAGAAGCGCTAAGGACGGCGGCGCACGAGCACAGCATACGCGCCGCCACACAGTTTTACAAACGTTACCCCTCGTGGCAGGCTGCCAGTAGCAAGCACGGTTGCTGGCAGCCTGTTCCTGCTTATTCCCTCCTCATCCCCAACATCTTGTTTTTCGTCGTCAGCCGGCGCTATCTTTTAAGGTTTTGGGCTGAAATATCCCCTTGTCACGGCCCTTTTCCTATGCTATAATGCCTCGCACAAAGGGCTAGATATGGGGGAGCCGGGCACTACACCCCTCATATCTGGCGCTTTTTCGTCTTTATTGCCCGCGAGTCACATATGTATCGGTATGGGCGCGGCGCTGGAGAACTGATTGTGAGATGTCCCTATTGTGGCCATGAGAAAACGCGCGTTATCGACACCAGCCACGACTCACGGGGCGGTATACGGCGGCGGAGAGTGTGTACCGATTGCGGTCAGCGCTTCAGCACCTACGAGCGTCCAATCCTGGCAACGCCTTTGCTCATTAAGCGCGACGGAACGCGAGAAGAGTTTTCGCGCGAGAAGTTGATGGGCGGCATCCGCGTTGCATGCGCCAAGCGACCGGTCGCCGCGGCTGCCATCGAGCGCATGGTAGGTGAAATTGAGGCGGAGCTGCAACAGATCGGGAAAGCAGAAGTACCCAGTCGCCTGGTCGGGGATAAGGTCATTCGCAAGCTCAGAGAGTTAGACGAGGTGGCGTACATCCGTTACGCCATTGTCTATTTGCGACTGGATGATCTGGACTCAATTCAGGACGAGATCGATCGTCTTCTGGAGGAATAGGCGCAACGGGCGCCCAATCCTTCCGGGTCATTGGGGGCCGCACATGACCAGATTCTATAGGAGGTTGTAATGCTAGAGAAAGTAAAACGGGTAGATGCCCAAGAAATCACAACCGACATTCCCCTTAGTGAAAATGGGAGGGCGGTGCTTGAACGGCGCTATCTGCGCCGTGGGCCGGAGGGGAAGCCGGTGGAAACCGTCGAAGAGATGTTCTGGCGCGTGGCGCGCCACGTTGCAGCGCCGGACGGAGAATTCGAGCTGGATACCGGCAACGTGGAGCAGAAATTCTATGAACTACTCACGGAATTGCGCTTCATGCCCAACAGCCCAACGTTTACGGGCGCGGGCACGCCGTTGGGACAGCTTGCGGCCTGTTTCGTCTTGCCAATAGAAGATGATATGGGTCGTGACACGGCCGGCATCTTTCAGACGTTGCGTGACGCTGCGCTCATCCAGCAGACAGGCGGCGGTAATGGGTTTGCTTTCTCTCGTCTGCGACCGAAAGGGGCGCTCGTAGAGAGTTCCGCCGGGCAGGCGACGGGGCCGGTTGGTTTCTTGCGCGTGTACGATCAGGCCTTTGGCGAAATCGCGCAGGGCGGCACGCGGCGCGGCGCCAATATGGCTGTTTTGCGCGTGGACCATCCTGACATTTTTGAGTTTGTGTCCTGCAAGGCATCGGAAGACGCCATCACCAATTTCAACATTTCGGTGGGCATTACGGACAGCTTTATGAAGGCTGTGGAAAATGACGGCGACTTCGATCTGATCAATCCACAAGATGGCGAAGTGTGGCGCACAATCCGGGCCCGCGATCTCTTTGATGAGATCGTGAAGCACGCTTACAAGAATGGCGAACCGGGTATGTTGTTTCTGGACGAAGCGAATCGCAGCAACCCTGTTCCGCACCTCTACGAGCTTGAAGCCACCAACCCCTGTGGGGAGCAATGGCTAGGGCCATACGAGAACTGCTGCCTGGGCTCCATTAATCTGGCGCGCCACCTTGACGATGAGGGTAATTTAGATTGGGAGGCCTTGCAGCGCACAATTGAACAGGCTACTCACTTTCTGGATAACGTGGTCTCGGCAAACGCATACGTGCCTGCCGTGCCGCAGTTAGAAGAGGCGGCGCATCGCGCGCGGCGCATTGGGCTGGGCATTATGGGACTTGGCGATCTGATGTACAGTCTGGGCGTGCGTTACGGTAGTAGAGAGGGCCAGGCCCTTGCCGGGGCCGTCATGGAGTTTGTTCGTTACCACTGTATGCGCACGAGCATCAGGTTGGCCGAGGAGCGAGGGCCGTTTCCGGCCATTGACGGTAGCATTTACGATCCGCAAGATTTGAACTGGCAACCGCCGCAACCACAGGTCACTATCGAGGAGCAGTGGGGTCGCCCGGCGCTAGATTGGGATGGGCTCGTCGAGGAGCTGAAGCAGCATGGCATTCGCAACGCGGCGCAGACGACCGTGGCGCCAACGGGAACAATTGCCACCGTCTCCGGCTGTGAAGGGTATGGCTGTGAACCGGTCTTTGCCCTGGCCTACGTGCGGCACGTAGACGACAAAGGTAGGGATCTGGAGTTGACTTACACCAGCCCGCTGTTTGAGAAGGCCCTTATCGACGCCGGCGTGGATGAGAAAACACGCAATGAGATTGTCGAAGAAGTGCTGAGGGTAGGCAGCTGCCAGCACATCGAAGCGGTGCCCCGTTCGGTGCGCGACACGTTTGTCGTTTCCGCCGATATTAAGCCCGAGGAGCACATCCGCATGCAGGCTGCCATCCAGGCTTTCGTGGATAACAGTATTTCAAAGACGTGTAATTTCCCGGAAACGGCATCGGAAGATGATGTGGCCAGAGCTTATAAGATGGCCTGGAACCTGCGCTGCAAGGGGCTCACCGTCTACGTCACCGGTTCGCGCGAGAAGGTCGTGCTGGAGACAAAGGCGACGAAAGAGGCCAAGGAGCAAAAGGTTGAACAGCCTATGTTGTGGCACGAGTCCAAGAAGCCGCGCGCGGCAATGTTGCAAGGGCAGACGCATCGTATCACGACGCCGTTAGGGACGACCTACGTCACGATCAACACGAACGGGCACGACCAGCCGTTTGAGGTCTTTATTCACACGTCGAAGGCGGGAACGGACACGCTCGCCGTCTCCGAGGCGATCGGCCGGTTGATCAGTTATGTCTTGCGACTCTCGTCGCCGGTGGAGCCGCGCGATCGCATGAAAGAGGTCATCCGTCAGCTTGAGGGCATTGGCGGCGGGCGACCGATGGGCTTCGGCGCGCACCGCGTTCTATCCTTGCCCGACGGCGTTGCCCAGATTCTCCAGGACTTTATGGACGATAGCGAAGCGGCGGAGGAGGCGCGAAAGAACGGAAGTCCCAGGCCCAAGGGAAATCGGCTGCTCATCGGCGACCTGTGCTCCGAGTGCGGCGAAGCAGCGCTGGTGAACGAGGAGGGATGCCGTAAGTGCTACGCTTGCGGCTACAGTGAGTGCTAAATCGGCCGGCATCGAAGACAATGGATGCTGCCATTGAGACTGAGGGCCTAACCAAACAGTTCGTTCCCGCCGGCGGTTGGCGGCGACTGCGCCGCCGGCCTACCACGAGCGCCGTCGAAGATGTTAGCTTGCACGTGAAACGGGGCGAACTGTTTGGCCTACTGGGGCCCAATGGGGCGGGCAAGACGACCCTCGTCAAGATGCTGTGCACACTCATCCTACCCACGCGCGGCAGCGCCACGGTCGCCGGCTATCCGCTGAGACGAGCGGCGGAGATTCGCGCGGCAGTGGGGCTTATGGTCACGGACGACCGCAGTTTCTACTGGCGGCTGAGCGGGCGGGAGAACCTAGAGTTTTTCGCCGCCCTACACCGTATTCACGGCGCCGCTGCCCACCGCCGTGTTGAAGAAGTGTTGGAACAGGTGGCTATGACGCCGCACGCCGACCGGCGCTTTTCCGAATACTCGACGGGAATGAAGCAAAGGATCGCCCTGGCGCGCTGTCTTTTACACCGTCCAGGGGTCCTGTTTCTGGATGAGCCTAGCCGCAGCCTGGATCCGGTTGCCACGCGACGGTTACACGGACTACTGCAGCAACTGATCGAACAAAGAGACGTCACCATTTTTCTGATCACGCATAATCTGGCAGAGGCGGAGACCCTTTGCGAACGCGTGGCGGTCATGAACAAGGGGCGCATCAGGACCGTCGGCGAGCCGGCTGCATTGCGCAAACGACTGACGCAGCAGCTGCAATATGATGTTCTTGTGGATGCGTTAGGCGGGGAGAGCCGGCGCGCACTTCAGGCGCTGGCGCCGGATCTGACGGTGGAGGCGTCCGGCGAGCAGACGCGCCTTCGTTTCTCGCTGGCGACGTCGAATACGGCGCTTACTGACTTTCTCGATAGCCTCCGTGCCCAGGGCGTGACGATCTATAGCATTGAAAGCCAGGCGCCGAGCCTTGACGAGGTTTTTGCCCATTTCACCGCTGAAGAGGTCGCCTAGCACGTGCCCGAAGGTCTTCGGCTCCTCCTGGCTTTTCTGGTCCGGGATTTCCGCACGGAAGTAAGCTACCGTTTTGCCTTTCTGTTAAACCTGGCGGGCATCGTCTTCACGGCGGTTACCTACTATTTCGTCGGTCGATTGCTGGGTGATAGCGTGCGTCCGCTTCTAGAACCTTACGGCGGCGATTACTTCGCTTTCGCCCTTATCGGCGTGGCCTTTGCCAGCTACTTCACGCTGGGATTGAGTGGGTTTGCCCGCGCCTTGCGCCTTGCGCAGACAACGGGCACATTGGAGGCCATGTTGATGACGCCGGCGCCTGTTTCGACGATTATTCTAGGGTCGGCGGCCTGGAGCTATGTGTTTACGACCTTTCGCGTAGTCATCTACTTATTGTTAGGCGTGGTGTTGGGGATTGAGCTGGTGGGCGCCAATTATCTTGGCGCGCTGGTCACGCTACTGCTGGCGATTTCGTCTTTTGCAGCGCTGGGTATCATCGCCGCGGGCGTGATCATGGTGACGAAGCGGGGGGATCCGGTGACCGGGCTTGTCGGCGGTTTTGCCACGCTGGTAGGCGGGGTGTTTTATCCGGTAGAGATAATGCCCCAATGGCTTCAGGGGATTGCCAACTTACTGCCGATTACTTATGCATTGAGGGCCATGCGGCTGGCGCTGTTGCAAGGGGTTTCCTGGCGCGGATTGCTACCCGATTTGCTGGCATTGGCAGCATTCACCATCGTCCTGTTTCCGCTTTCGCTTTTCGTCTTTCGCTTTGCCGTGGACTTTGCTCGCAAAGAGGGCAGCCTGGCCCACTACTAAGTGAAAAGAAAAAGCCGGGCAGTCTAACCAAACTGCCCGGCGTTCTGGTTCGTGGTAGAGACGTGAGCTTAGGAGGCTGTTTCTGGCTCACTTACAGGCGTGGGGTGTTGACCGTTGCCGAGGTCTTCTTTGCCTTCGGCAATTTGTGCGCGGCGCAGCACGCCACCGACGGACAGATAGTCGTAACCTTTGTCCACCAATCGCTCGAAGTCAGGAATCATGCGCCGACCGTCAATGACCAGATACGGCGGTTTGACAGCCTGCTCGATGGTTGACGCCAGCCCGCGGAACTCCTCCCAATCAGTCGAAATGTAGAGGACGTCACTGCCTTTGATGGCCTCTTTAGCCGTCTCGTGATAGGTGATGCGGTCGAAGAGGTGATTGTTGTTGGGATTGAACCAGCTGCGTTGTGCCTCATCCATCGCCAGGGGGTCGTAGGCGCGTATTTCGGAGACGCCCTTGGCCAGGAGCGTTTCTACTGCCTTTAGCGCCGATGAATCGCGCATGTCGTTGGTGCGCTTTTTGAAGGCCAGGCCCAGTAGCGCCACGCGCTTGTTGTTGAAATTGAAATCGGCCTCGTAGACGGCGCGATCGATCATGTAGGTTTTCTGGTATTCGTTAATGTTGTAAACGGCCTGAAGCAGGTCTGTGGACCGCCCGGCGCGATTCAGCTGGTAGATCAGGGACTGGATGTCCTTGCCAAAGCAGCTTCCGCCGGCCCCATTGCTCACGTAGGAGCCCCAGGTGCTGATCCGCTCATCGGCGGTGACGCCGATCTTGAGGTCTTCCATACGGATGTTGGAATACGATTCGCCGAGCCGGGCGCCTACACCGTTCCAGAAGGAGATATAGCTCAGTAGTAGGGTATTGGCCACGTACTTGATGGATTCGGCCGTTTCCGGCGTTGTCTCCAGATAGCGAATGCGCACGTGGTTGACAAATTGGGAGTAAACCTGGCGCAAAAGGACGAAATCTTCTTCGGAGTCGGCGCCGACAACGACGCGATCGGGACGGCGCGATCCTTCGACGGCGCTGCCCTGGGCAAGAAACTCAGGGTTGGAGGCCACGCCGAAGTTGGGGACGCCATGCTCTTCCATCACTTTCTGCAACTGCCGCGCCGTACCGACGGGCACAGTACTTTTGTTGACCAGTACAACGCGTTTCTGGTCCGACCGTTTTGCCAGCAGATCGCCGAGGTAGTGAGCGGCGTTCATATAGTAGCTCAAATCGGTTGAGCCGTCGCGCTTGGGCGGCGTGGGCAGGCACATGAAGATGATGTCCGTGCCTTCGATAATGTCGTCCAGGCTGGTGGTAAAGTGAAGATAACGGTCAATGGTGTCTGCGATGGCCTCTACCAGTCCCGGCTCGTTGACATATCGTTCGATGTTGTCGCGATCGCTAGACCGGTAAGCGTTAATACGCTTTTCGTCAATGTCATAGGCATATACTTCGTGCCCGTACTCAGAAAGTACGGCAGCGTGCGGCAAACCGACAAACCCCGTACCTACAACGATTATTTTCATGGTAGTTCTCCTTGCGAAATCTCCCGCCTAGTGTCTTAGGGCGGTTTTGTGTCAATTTAAGTCAGAAAAAATGGAACCGCCACAGTCGATTGGTCCTATTCCATCATCATCGCGACCTCACGGCCGATTTTAACCGCAAAATTCGTTCCCCGGTCCCAGGGATAAACCTGACTCATACTCGCGAAGTATAAATTATCAAGTGGCGTGCGCAAATCTGGTATATTCTCGGAGTGGTTTACTTCAGGAACGGGCTGGGCATAGCGAGCGCGAAACAGCCAGCTTTTGCGCACCCAGTCGAGCTGAAATCTATCGTTAATGTGACGCAAGCGACTTACAAACAACCTTTCAAGTTCGTCCTTACTCATAGAAAAGTAATCATGGTCGGGAACGACGTAATCGCCGCAGTAGACGATATGGTCACCGCCGTAGTGGGCGCGGTCGATATAGTTGGTGTGCTCCACGAGGGCCAGGAAGGGAAACTGGTTTTGACTCTTGTCCGGCGAAGCGGCGGGAATGTTGAGCCAGTAAGTCTCGGGCATGAGCTGGTGACGCAAGGCGAGCGTGAGCACGACGGCGCCCATACTCTTGAGTTGTCCCAACCGGCCCAGGTAGTCGGGCGGCAGAGCGGGCGCCATGCGTTTTAATAGGCCGGGAGACGTTGTTACAAGCACGCGATCGTATAATGAGCTGTCCTCTGCAACGCTAATCGTAAGCTGCCCGGCGTCCGCAGGCGCGATGGCCCTAACCGGTGCGTTGAGCCGGATCTGTGCACCTCTTCGCGAGACCGCATCTGTTAGCGTGTCGACGAACATCTGGAAGCCGCCGCGAAAGTAGCCCAGACGGGGACTGCGCACTTTGAGGCGGGCCCACATCCAGGCCATGTTCGCCTGCTGATAGTAAGGGCCGAACTTGCCGATCAGTAAGGGCCGCCAAGTCATCTCGTATATTTTGTCGCCGTACCAGCGACGGAGCCATTCGTCGGCAGTGACCTTTTCCAGAGAACGCCAGGGATTGGAGAAGCGGAGATAGGCGCTGACGAGTCCGAAGCGTGCCACGTCCAGCAGGTTGAACCCAGGAAAGCGGATCCAGGCCAGAGGAGAGTCAAAGGGCACGATCTTGCCATCGTAGATGACCGACGTGATGGGCCGTGGAAAGAAGAGACGGTCGCCAATGCCCAATTCCTCGACAAGACCGATGATTGATGTGTCTGAAGTAAAGAGGTGGTGATAAAACTTCTCAAGCGGCCACTCCCAGGCCTCGTCCTGGAATCCGGCCGCCAGTCCGCCTGTGTGGTCGGCTGCTTCATAGAGCGTGACGTCGTGCCCGCGGTTCAGGAGGTCGTAGGCAGCGGATAAACCGGCGACGCCGGCGCCGACGATGCCAATCTTGAGGCGTTGCTCGCTCATGTCGCGACCTCGCTTTCGGCGATCTTTGTCGCGCGTCCGAAGTCGGACCAACCGAGACCTTCGCGAAACATATAGACGGCGCCCAGCAGGGTGATGGGCAACCACAGCGCGGCGTGCAGAACTAGCGTATAGGCGCCCGCCAGATCGCGCGGTACATTGTATAGGACGAGGACGGCAATACCCGGCGTGTCAAACGTGCCAACATATCCGGGGGCGGAGGGCAGCGTGGTCGCCAGGTTGACGACGCCGTTCATGAGTAAGAGTGCGAAAAAAGAGACGTCGAATGGAAAGGCCTGCATCACGAACCAATACTTTATCGTTTCTAAGAGCCAGATGATGATCGATGTGAAAAAGATCATGAGCACGTTGCGAAAGTTGCGCAGCGATTCCAGTCCTTCTAGGAAGCGCGAAGCAAAATCAAGCACCTGCCGGCGGAACCGCTGGGGAACGAAGAGACCGGTGAAGCGGCGAGTCAGGTCGAAGGCGCGTTCGGGCGCTGCCGCCAGGAGGAAGAAGACGATAGTCGCGGCGATAAAGCCCAGGCTGGCCAAGGTGACCAGGGTACGCAGACTGTCGCTGGGGATAGGGGCAAAGGGAAGGGCCACAAAGACAAAGAGCAACATGACCAGCCCGTCGAAGACGCGTTCGACAATGACCGTGGCCATACTGGCGCTCATGGGCACGTTTTCACGGCGCCGCAGCACGTAGGAGCGCAGCAACTCGCCGGCGCGAAAGGGATAGACGTTGTTTCCCATGTAGCCGATAACGACGACGGGAAAAAGGTCGGCGACGGAGATGCGCTTGATCGGACGCAGCATGTAATCCCAGCGCCAGGTTCGGGCCCAGACGCCGATAAAGTAGGCGCCGACGCCAGGTACCAGCCACCAGTAGTTGGCGCCCTGAATGTTTTGCCATACTTGATCTAACTCCAGGCCTCGTAGCGCCAGCCACACAAACACGGCGCTGATCGCTAGCCCGGCCCACAGTTGCCAACGCTTCAGGATACGAATATCGTTCTAATCTCCTGCTTGTTATACACGTCCAATTGCCAAAACACGCAATTGTATCATGCCAGTTTCTAACAGCTACTGTGAGCGTCGAGTATAGCGAGTAGGCGGACGTTCATCGATGTGACCTTTGGCGCATGGAACATTGGCGTCCATTCGATACACTGTAGGTAGACAGGCCGTTTACCGTTTGACATCAAATGATTGACATGCAGTTGCCTTCACTCCTGCGGCGCGTTAACTGGCGCGGTTCTCTCGCCGTCGCATTAGGTCTGGCCCTGATTATTTGGGCTCACTTCCGCTTTGTTGTTGGCCCGCTTGATTATGCTAACAAAGACTTCATGAGTCTATGGTCGGGCGCCACCGCCGTCTTACAAGGGCTTAACCCGTACGATGAAGCGGTGTGGACGCCGTTGCGCGCGGCCTATGGGAGTAGTTGGATGCCCGATCCTCGCGCGCCGTTTCCGCTGTGGACGTTTCTCGTCCTGACGCCCTTTGCTTTGCTGCCTATTCCGGCAGCGGCGGCAGTGTGGCTAACGGTTCAGGAGCTGCTTCTGGCGCTTAGCGCCTATCTCATCATTTCAGTGTTGTTGAGGAGGACGGTGAGCGCCGGAGAGCTGGGACTTCTGGTGTTCGTGAGCTTTACTTCACCGGCGACGTTGCTGGTGCAGATTAACGGGCAGATGACTTTCTTATTGTTGGCGTTTCTCGCCCTTTTTCTGATTCTGCTTGACCGGGAACGCCCTTTTCTGGCGGGGGCGTCGCTGGCATTGCTGGCACTAAAACCGAATCCGTTCATTGTTCTCGTTCCGCTGTTGGGGCTGTGGCTGATCTGGCACAGGCGCTGGCGCGTCGTCGGCGGGGCCGCAGCCGGTGGCGCTACCCTATTGGTGATGACGTGGGTTATTCAGCCGGGCTGGCTGATGCAGTGGCTGGCGGTGCGGTCAAAGACCGAAGTCGTTACCATTACACCAACGTTGTGGGGGCTGGCCGCGGAGCTAAGCAGTTCCTGGTGGTTGATCGTGGGCCTGGGCCTGTCTGTGATTTTGGTTGCCGGGGTGGGGTATTTCATATTCGCTCGCCCCGGTCTTG
>CAYSMQ010000007.1:0-6355 GCA_964432035.1 uncultured Ardenticatenaceae bacterium | reverse complement strand
GGATTGCCCTTGCCGCCTCGCTTCTGGTGACGCCGTACACATGGGCCTACGAACACGCACTCTTGTTTTTGCCCTGGCTTTGGCTGTTTGGACAAGTAGAGGTCCGGAGAAGGGCTCAGTGGCTGTGGTTGGCGCTGGCGGGAATAATTCCCTGGCTCGTCTTCGGCGTGGCCCTTGTGCGCGTGAGGGATAGTTTGGGCTTCATCGTGCCGCTGGCGACGCTGCTAGTCCTTATGTTTTCGGTGAAACATCTGAAGCGGTAGAGAGTAGAGCCTTAGTTGTTTGCCTTAACGGCGACCCTAACCATAGTAACCCTTTAGCGCGCTATCCAGGGGCGCGTTGGTAAGCGTGACGCCGACAATGCGCGCCCGCGCTTTTTCTAGGATCTCTTTGGCCCGCTCGGCGTGTTCTCGCCGCGTTTTTCCGGCATTCACAACCAACAGCACGCCATCGGCGCGCGCGCCCAGGATGGCGGCATCGGTGACGCCAAGAACCGGTGGGGCGTCGATCAAGATCATGTCCGCTTGCTCTTTGATCTGAGCGAAGACGCGGTCGATGTGGCGGGACCCCAGTAAGTCGGCCGGGTTAGGCGGCTTGGGTCCGCTGGGTAGCAGTGAAAGGTTTTCGACGCCCGTTTCTTTTAGCAGCAATTCAGCGCTTTCGTCGAGGACCATCGTTGTTAGTCCAGCATCGTTGCCCACGTCAAATATTTCATGCAACGACGGGCGTCGCAGGTCGCAATCCACGAGAATGGCCCGGCGGCCCCCCTGCGCGATCGTGACTGCGAGATTGGCAATGGTTGTGCTCTTGCCCTCATCCGGCGCAGCGGAGGTCACGACCAGGGTCTGCAGGGGCTCATCCAGACTGTAGAATGAAAGATTGGTTCGTAGCGTGCGGTAAGCTTCGCTGGCAGGCGAGCGGGGATCTGTTAGTGTAATGAGGTCCATAAAACTCCAATCAACATCTGTTATATTCGGGTCGCCTAACTCTGCGGAATACGTCCTATGACAGGGATATCAAGATGGCGCTCAACGTCTTCTGCGCGGTGCAGAACGCCCGACTCAAGCCACTCCAAGACAAAAATGACGACGACGCCCAGCAAGGCGCCAAAGACGGCGCCGGCAATGGTATTAATCGTCGTTTGGGGGCTCGCCAGGCCCACAGCCGGTTCGTCTATTAGCTCTGCTTCGATGCGGTCTTCGGCGCGTAACTCGGCGTTTTCCTCACGGCGCAGGTCGATTAGTTGCTGGGCCCAGGCCTGGGCAATGCCTCGGGCAAGGTCAGGATCGGTGTTTTCTACATTAATTTCGATGATTGACTCCGACGTCGCCGCGGCGACCGTCACATCGCCAAGTAGTTCTCTTGGCAGCATGTCAAGCTGCAATTCGTCAATGACCTCGCGAGCACGCAAGCTGCTGTTTAACCAGGCAGCCATATCTCGTAGGCGAATGCGAACGGCCTGGGCCTGACCAAAATCCGGTCGCGACGTGATCAGGAGGCGGGCCGAGGCCTCATAAACGGGCGTCTGCATGCGGCTGAAACCGAACGCCGCGCCGGCGGTCAGCACGGCGAGCAAGATTATCAGCCATCCTCTCTGGCGCACAACGCGCACATAATCTTTAAACTCCACGAATGTTCTCCTCGATTTATTCTTTTGGTATCTCGGCAAGTACCGAATAACCCAGCTCTTCCAGTTCGCTTCGCCGGCGTATGGTGGGGTCGACGTACTCGACAGTAATTGCCAGGGCCACGCCCGCTGCCAGGGCCAGCGCCAAGCGCAAAGGCAGGTCGAGCTGGCTGCGGATGCCCGCCGGTAGGGGATTGACGATGGCTTCGTCCAGCGGGATGATAACTGCGGGCTGATCGCCTAACTGGGGCAATACTTCATCATTGCGCTCCTGGAGCACGGTCGTTGCCGCCTCCATGATGGCAGCGAGCACTTGCGGGTCGTTGTGAACGAGCGATAGGGTGAATACGCTGCGCGCGTTGTCGGCGGCAAGACCGCCCTGTACGGCGCCCGGCGGCACGCTCAGCCCGCGATTGGCCAGTTCCTCGCTGACGGCTTCTCCGAATTCGTTACCCTGCACCCAATCTGTCAGGGCATTGACTATATATTCTGATGTCAACCAGTTATAGTAACGCTGTTCGTCCGATTCTGCCGCACCGGTAATGGGTGGCTGACCCACAAGGAAGCGCACGCCCACGTTGTAGCTTGTGGGTGGCGGCTGATAGGTTGCCAGGCCGACGGCGAGCACGATGGCTGCGGGAATGACGACCAGAAGCCATCGTCTGCGTAAAAGGGACCAGAGTTCACGTAGTTCCATAATCAGTTGGCGAGTGTAATCTATCTTCTAATGCCTTCTCCACAAATTCGGCCATTTTGCGCTTGAATACCGACGTGTCAAACTGTTGCGCGTGTGCGCGCACGTATTCAGGATTTACGCTCTCTGGCTCGAAAGAATTCACGGCTTCGATAATAGCATCTGTGGACTGCCGGGCAAAGAGCACACCGGCGCCGGGCACCACCGTTTCCAGAGCGCCGCCGCCGGCATAGGCGATGACAGGTCTGCCGGCAGCCATGGCCTGTATGGGCGCAATGCCGAAATCCTCTTCGCCGGGGAAGAGAAACGCGCGGCAGCGCGCCACGAGATCCGGTAGCTCGTCGTCGCTAACGTAGCCTAGAAATTGCACATTGGGTTCGGCCATCTCTTCCAGCCGCTCCCGGTCGCGCCCGCTGCCTGCGATATAGAGCGGACGTCCCAGACGGTTAAAGGCCTGAATCAGCAGATCGATGCGGCGGTAAGGAACCAATCTTCCCACAATCAGATAGTAGTCATCCACGTGTTTCGCCGGCGCGAAGCGACCGGTGTCCACAGGTGGGTATATTATGGTCGACTCTCGTCCATAGTGCTTTGCGATTCGACGACGAACCGCCTGCGAAATGGCAATGAAGTGATCAACGCGGTCGGCTGCCAGACGGTCCCACAGGCGCAGATAGTGCAGAAAAGGAACCAGCGCGCCGCGTGTCCCGGCGCCGAGGTTTTCCTGTTCGGCGTATTGACGATAGCGCCAGACGTAGCGCGTTGGAGTCAGACAGTAGCAGACGTGAACCGTTTCAGGCCCGGTAATGATGCCGTGACAGAAGCCGCTTTTATTGCTGATGACCAGATCGTAGGGGCGAAAGTCAAACTGTTCGAAGGCTAACGGGTATAGTGGGAAGTAGAGTTGCTGGCGGCGACGGGCAAAGGGTAGGCGGTCAATGAACGATGTCCGTATGTCCCACTGTCGCCAATGCGCCGGCATTTGCTCGCGCCAGTAAAGGGACGTGTAGATGGGCGCCTGCGGATAGGCATCGACCAGGGTTTCTAGGACGTCTTCGGCTCCGCCGACCTGGTTGAGCCAGTCGTGAACCAGAGCGGTGCGGGCGCCGGCTGTTATCGGGGACGATGTTGTCTCTTCTGCCTTGGTCGTTGCGGCGGGCATCGGTCAGTTGATTCCCAGTCGCTCCATGCGCGCCGCCAATTCTGCTTCCACTTCCATACTTTGCATGGCGTCATCCAACTGGGTATCGAGCCGGCTGGATTGCACTTCCCAGGCAGCGTCGGCATGATCCAGCCGCTTGCGAATGTTTTCCGCCGCCTGCGCCACCTCACTATCTCCTTGTCCCATCAGGGAATCGAGCGAGCGCATGGCATTGGTCGAGATTTCTCGAGCCTTGGCCAACTCCAGGAGAAACCCCAGTTCTTCTCGCTCCTGGCGGGCTACTGCCAGCCGCCCTTCGAGCTTCACTTCCACGTCACGCAGTTTCTCGGCGGCGGTTACCTGCCGTTCCAGCGACGCATCGTACGTCTCAATCAGCTCCATGGTGGAGCTGAACTGCTTTTGTGTGACCATTGCTTCCGTGCGCCGGTCTTTTAATAGATAGTGGTCTACGAGAGCGTCCAGTTCGGCGGCTTTGTCGGCGAGCGCCTCGCGACGCCGGCGCGTGGTCTTCACCTGGGCAATCATGGGCGCTATTGTTGCCTTGAATTCCTGCAGTTCGCGTTCGGCGCGACGAATATAGTCATCGTATACGGCGAGATCACTACGCTGAATGGCGCGGTCGGCCCAGTCGTGTAGATTAGCGCTAAAGAGTGTTTTTAGTTTCTGTAGGAGTGAAGCCATACCTGATGTCCTTCGTGACGCTAACTGGTCGCTCTCGCCCAGGGCGACAGCCGCCGTAACGCTTTGTCTAAGATGTAATTATACCGTCAGTCTGGATAACAAAAAAAGGCGACCGCTCAGGCGGTCGCCCTCTACGAAATCTGACCCACAATCTGTGCCGCTGAATAGTCAGGAGAGGGGCCAGAATTATGTAGCTTTTGCGAAGCTCCCACTCCTACGAGTCGACGACAATTTCGTCCTCGTCGAAGGGGTTGGCCTTGGCTCCCGTTTGCTCTTCCGGCATCAGGACTGCCAGAATCAGATAGACGAGTAGCGCTTGTCCGGCGGTGGAAAGTCCGGCAAATACGAACACGAGTCGAATCAGCACGGGATCAACATTTAGATATTCGCCAAGCCCCCCTGCAACGCCGAGGAACATTCTGTCATTGCGCGAGCGTACCAATCGTTTTTCTTTCATCGTTGCCTCCAATTCTTCTAGTAATAAGCAAAGCCAATCTTCTTCGTTCACTAAACTCTACGCAGATGTGCGCAACAAGTTGCGCGTCACACTATGCCTGCGGTTCTCAAGTGTGTTAAACTCGGCCGTCGCGATACGTTTTCTGCATGGAGGAAGAAGTTCTTTATGATCGATGTGCTAGTAACGGCGCCATTTTCTGAGCGGTTGATGGAGAAGATTACATCGGTTTCCGAGGAGATTGACGTCAGCCAGTATGCGCTGCCGGACCGGAAGTGGCCCGAGGACAAGCGGACGAGTGCTGAGGTGTTATATAGTCTCTCGGATGTTCCTCGACTTGACCAGGCGCCGAACTTGCGTTGGATTCAGGCGCACTCGGCGGGCGTGGACTGGTTGCGCGAGCATTCCATCTGGGACAGCGATGTGGTCATCACCAGCGCAAGCGGCATCCACGCGCCTAATATTGCGCAATACGTGATGGCGCAGATGCTGGCGTGGGCCCAGAAAATACCGAAGTGGTTGCGTTTGCAATCAGAATCCAAGTGGCCCAAGGATCGTTGGGGCGCCTTATTGCCGGAGGAGCTTCGCGGTAAGACGCTTGGCATTGCAGGCTATGGTAGTATCGGGCGTGAGATCGCGCGCGTGGCGACGGCGTTTGGTATGCACGTGCTGGCGACCAAACGAGATGCCCGGCATTTGGAAGATACAGGATACCGAATTGCCGATACCGGCGATGCGAGTGGCGAATTGCCAAGACGCATTTACCCGGGTGAAGCAACGCGCTCCATGGTCTCCGAATGTGACTATGTCGTCATCACGCTACCACTGACAGAGGCCACGAACCACCTTTTTGACGAAGAGATGTTCCGCGCCATGCCCTCGCACGCATTCGTGATTAACATTGGTCGCGGTCCGGTGGTTGACGAGCGCGCGCTGGTACGCGCCCTGAAAAAGGGATGGATAGCAGGCGCGGGCCTTGACGTTTTTGAGACAGAACCACTCCCGACGGATAGTCCACTGTGGCAGCTGGACAATGTGATTATTAGCCCTCACGTGAGCGGCTTTACACCACACTATGATGACCGCGCAACGGATCTTTTTGCCGAGAACTTGCGGCGCTATTTGAACGGCCGCTCGTTGCTAAACGTGGTTAACCGCGAGCACGGGTACTAAATTGACTCTCCTGGAACAGGCGACGCAATGCAGATGAAAGTGGCCATCCTCTCCGATATTCATGGGAATCTGCCCGCTCTCGAGGCCACGTTGGACCACGTCGACCGTTGGCAGCCTGACGTCACAGTGATGAATGGTGACGCTGTTAATCGTGGGCCGCGCTCGCGAGAGTGTTGGGAGTTACTGAGTCCCCGTTTCCAGGAGGATGGCTGGTTAGTGACACGGGGAAATCATGAGGATTACGTGGCCGAGTGGGCGGACCCGCAGACCGAGCGCGACACGCCTCTTTTTGAAATTTTCCGTAGCTCTTTCTGGACGTTTCAGCAGTTGAATGGACGCGTTCGCGAGCTGAGCAGTGTCCCCGACAAGGTTGAAATTGAGGGTCCGGACGGTAGCATTGTGCGGGTGACGCATGGTACGATGCGCGGAAATGACGATGGTATCTACGAGCATACGCCGGACGACGAGCTGCAGGAAAAAATCGCACCGGCGCCGGCCGTTTTTTGTACGGGCCACACGCACCGCCCGCTGATAAGAGAATTAAATGGGACGCTTATTGTTAAT
>CAYSMQ010000006.1:0-34209 GCA_964432035.1 uncultured Ardenticatenaceae bacterium | reverse complement strand
GAAATTGTATTCAGCGACATGGGCGCCTGGATGCGCCAGCGTAAGCCGCTTTTCGATTCTCATCTGGGATTGACAGGAAAACCAGACTATTTAATTGAGCAGGATGATGGCGCCATCATTCCGGTTGAAGTCAAATCGAGCGCCGCCCCGCGCGAACCATATTATGGGCATGTGATGCAACTGGCTGCCTATTGTCTGCTGGTACAGGCATCGTATGGTCTACGTCCTTCACACGGCATCATCCAATACCGCGATAAGGCCTTTTCCGTCACCTTTACACCGCGCCTGGAAAACGACGTGATGGAGCTTCTTCAGATCATGCGCATGGATGCCCAGGAGGCGGACGTTGACCGCGATCATGATAATTGGCGGCGCTGCGCGGGCTGTGGCCACTTGCGACATTGCGGGCAGGCGCTGGCGCCGGTATCGGCGCGGAACCGCTCGGGCGGACGGGTAATAATCCGTTAGCAACGCCTACGAAACGGGCTTGGGAGTCTGCCATAACTGTGACAAACCGTTATAATACCAAGCGCCCATGCTTCCGATGGGCGCCTGGCATGTTGCGGTACGATTGTCTGCGCTGCCGGCTATTCGAGAAACGATTAAAGACGATGCGGAGGCGATTTTGACAGCGATTCAGCGAGTGACGGGGATGCAGGATATTCTTCCTGACGAATTCCGTTATTGGGATATGGTACTCGATAACGCGCGGGACATTGCGCCTCGATACGGCTTTCAACGTATCGAAGTACCCGTCATGGAATATACAGACCTTTTTGAGCGCGGCGTGGGTACGGCTTCAGACTTTTTCGTGCAGAAGGAAATGTACACGATAGAAGAGGACGACGACACGACGATTACATTGCGGCCGGAATATACGGCGGGCGTCGTTCGCGCCTACGTGGAAAACGGCCTGATGGTCGAAACGCAGCCGCTCAAGCTTTACTCGATTGGGCCTATCTTCCGTCGCGAGCGACCGCAGGCGGGACGCTATCGTCAGCACTCGCAGTTTAATTGCGAGATCCTGGGAGAGACCGATCCCGCTGCAGACGTTGAAGTGATGATGCTTGGGTTAAATCTCTGTCGCCGTCTGGGCTTTCGCGGGCTCAGTTTTGAGGTAAACAGCACGGGATGTCCGCGCTGCAAGCCGGCGTATGTGAAAGCGTTGCGCGCTTATCTAGACGAGCACTATGATGAGCTGGCGGACGTTGACCGCGAGCGCATGCGGCGTAATCCTCTGCGCGTGCTGGACAGCAAGGAGCCCCACATGGACGAGCTGCTTGCAGACGCACCACATACAGTTGATTATCTGTGCGACGATTGCGCAGACCACTTTACCGAACTGCAGCGGCTGTTGGATGTGCTGGATGCGCCGTACGACATCAATTTTCGCCTTGTGCGCGGCATCGACTACTACGTGAAGACCGTGTTCGAGGTCCTGGCGGACGGCCTCGGCGCGCAGTCGACCCTATTTGCCGGCGGCCGCTATGATGGCCTCTCAGAAGCCATTGGCGGGCCGCCGACGCCGGGCGTGGGCTTCGGCTTTGGCATCGAGCGCGTTATTTTGGGCATGAAGGAAGAAGGAATCGAACCGCCGCCTGCGCCGCGACCGCAGGTCATGGTTACCCATTTCGGAGGCGAGACCAAAATGGAGGCCGTCAGACTTGCCATGGAATTGCGAGCGGAAGACATTACCGCGCTGGTCGCTTTCGCGCGCGGTTGGCGCAGCATGAAAAGCCAGATGCGGGAAGCGGACAGCCGCGACGCGCGCTTTGTGCTCATTCTGGGCGAAGATGAGTTGGCCAACAGTGAGGTTGCCGTGCGCCGCATGGACGGCGGGGAACAGGTTAGCGTTGCTCGCGACCGGCTGGTCGCCTGGCTTAAAGAGCACGACAAACAGCCGGCGCAGGTTGAGGACGCGGCGTGACCGGAGAATTGCAAAGAGTCGCACCAAGCTGACATGGACGTAATCGGCATTGTCTACCATCCGCAGAAAGAAGCGGCCCGGTTGCTGGCCCAGAAAGTGCAATCTTGGCTGGAAGCGCAAGGTCGAACGACGTGGCTGGCCCGCGGCTATGATGGCGAAGCGGATGAAGCAGAGCTGCGCGATCAGCTTCCGCGGACGTCTCTGCTTGTGGTCCTGGGCGGCGATGGCGCAACATTACGAGCCGCGCGCATGGCCGCGCCGTTGCGAGTGCCTCTGTTTAGCATCAACATGGGCCGCGTCGGGTTCCTTAGCGAGGCCCAGGTAGACAACTGGAAGGGCCGGCTAAAGCGTGTCCTTGACGGAGAATGCTGGTTAGAGCACCGATTGATGCTACGAGCGCGATTGGAACGTCAAAGCGAGATAATTGCCCACTTCGAAGCGCTGAACGACGTTGTCGTCGGGCGTGGCGCGCAGGCCCGTGTCTTGCGTCTTAATCTCTACGTAGACGGCAACCTGGTGACGACATATACAGCCGACGCCCTTGTGGTGGCTACACCCACCGGGTCTACGGCTTATGCGCTGGCGGCAGGGGGACCCTTGCTGCCGCCGCAACTGCTCAACTATCTGGTTGTCCCGGTGGCGCCGCACCTCAGCCTGGATCGCGCCGTTATTCTGCACGAAGAGGCCGTCGTCAGTATCGAAGTTGAAATGGAGCACGAGGCCACCGTTGCCGCCGATGGGCAGTACACAACGCCGCTACAAAATCATGACCGCGTTCTGATTAATAAGCATGAAGATCAAACGCTCTTTGTCCGCGTCGGCAGCCCAACCTATTTTTATCACCGGCTCATGGAACGCCTGGGTTTTTGGCATCCCAAAGGTCTGGAGTAAGGAGAATCGGAGAGGAAAGTTCTGAGATGGCAATGACGAATCCACGCGTGCGGGCGCTGCTGCGACAGGCCGAACGCACGGCAAACAGCGGAAAGCGCGCCGCGGCATTGCAGTTGTACCGGCAGATTCTCGATGAGGAGCCACGGGCCGTTGATGCCTGGCTTGGTCTGGCGCAGGTGACTCGCGACGCCGACGAGCGCGAGACGGCGCTCAAACGCGCGCTCGAGCTAGATCCTGGCAACGACAGGGCGCTCGAGCTGCTGGACGGCGCCGCCCCTAGCGCTCCCAAGGATACGACGGCGGGTCCGCCAGAAGAAACCCCGGAGGATCCATTTTCACAATCCCGAGCTTGGCTAGACGAGGCCACGGCGCGCCGCGAGAAGCCCGCCCGGGATGACGCGACCAAAGACGAGGAACTTGAAGCATCTGTCGCTCGGGAGCCGGCGCTGCTGCCGGTGCCCCATCTTCAAGTGGAGGAGCCCGATGTGGTTACGGCCGAGGTCGAGCCCGCGCGATACTGCTACCGCCATCCAAAACGAGAGACCGGTCTACGCTGCATTACGTGCAACCGGCCCATTTGTATGCAATGTGCGCAACATACTCCGGTCGGCTATCGTTGTCCGCAGTGCATTCGTGAAGCCCAGGACGTCTTCTTTTCGGCGAACGCACTCGATTATCTGGTGACGGCGGCTGTGACCCTGGTGCTGGCACTCCTTGCCGGTTACATTGCCCCGCGCCTTGGCTTTTTCGTCATCTTCATCGGACCTGCCGCCGGCACGTTAATCGGTCGCATGGCATTCCGCGTGGCGCGACGACGTCACGGTCGCTACTTACCGCAAATTGTCGCCGGGCTTGTCGCCGTGGGCGGCTTGCTACCCGTTGGTCTTCCGCTACTGCTTGCGCTCCTTGGTGGGGCGCCAATTACCGCCGTTGGTTTCCGATTGCTCTGGCCCCTAATCTACGTCTTTTTAGCTACGGGAGCCGCATACTATCAAGTGAAATAGGAGGGGGTCGCCCCGCTCAACGCATGATCGTCGAACTATATATCAAGGATTTCGCCATTATTGACGAGCTGCGCATGCAGCTTTCGCCCGGCTTCACAGTGCTAACCGGGGAGACGGGCGCCGGAAAGTCTATTATCTTGGATGCCATGATGCTGCTGCTTGGCGGGCGCGCCGATACGACCATGGTCCGCGCCGACAGCGAGGTGGCCTACGTTGAAGGGATCTTCAAGATTCCCGAATGTAACCGTGCTCGCATAGAACAGTTGCTGGAGAGCGAAGGTGTGGAGTCGGAGGATCCTGACTCGCTTCTTTTGGCGCGTGAGGTTCGGCTCAACGGCCGCAACATCTGCCGCGTCAACGGGCGGGCCGTGACGCTGACCTTCATGAGCGAGGTCAGCGAGGGAATGGTAGACATTCATGGGCAGGGCGAGCATCTCTCCTTGCTTCGACCCCGCGCCCATTTGCCTCTACTCGATGCCTATGCCGGATTGGAGAGTGAGCAGAAGACGCTTGCCGCCGAGGTGCGCGCCTTGCGCCGCCTGCGGCAAGAACTCGAAGATCTGCGGCGCAACGCCCGAAACATTGCGCAACGCATCGACATGTTAGAATTTCAGGTTGAAGAAATCGACGCTGCGCGGTTGGAAGTGGATGAAGAAGCAGAACTGCGCGCCGAGCGTACACGGTTGGGCAACGTGGAGCAACTAATGGAGAGTGCCACCGAAGCGCTGGCGCTTCTGGTCGGCATCGACGACGAAACGCCGACGGCGACCGACTTGTTGAGCCAAGCCGAACGGGCGCTTGGGCAGTTGGCGCGCCTCGATCCGGAAAAGCAAGACTGGTTGGAACGGTTGGAAGGTCTCACGTCCGAATTGAACGAGCTCACGGCCGATTTGCGCTACTATCAGGAGGAGCTGGAGTATAATCCGCAGCGCCTCTCTTTCGTCGAAGAGCGCCTGAATCTCATAAACGGGCTCAAGCGCAAATATGGCGACAGTATCGAAGAGATTCTGGCCCATGCCGAAGATGCCCGGCAGGAGTTGGAGCAGATCGGCCACAACGAGGAGCGCACAGAGGAGCTCGTCCTGGAAACGGATCGTTATTTGCACCGTATTGGCGACATGGCGCACGCGCTGTCTACGAAACGACATGAAGCAGCCGAGCGTCTGGCTCGGGAGGTGGAGAATGAGCTGGCGGACCTGAATATGAGCGGTGCGCAGTTTGCCGTCGACTTTGATACGCAGCCCAGTGAAGACGGCGCCTATGTCGGCGATGAACGCCTGGCCTTTGATCATACTGGCGTCGATCGCGTGGAATTCCTCATTTCGACCAATCCTGGCGAACCGGTGAAACCGATGGCGCGCGTGGCAAGCGGTGGTGAGACGGCGCGGTTGATGCTGGCCTTGAAGACGGCGCTGGCGCGCGTGGACGAAACGCCCACGCTAATATTTGATGAGATTGATCAGGGTATCGGCGGCCGCGTGGGTGACATAGTCGGGCGTAAACTGTGGGCGCTGGCGGCGCACGGCGACCACCAGGTCGTCGTGGTTACACACCTGCCGCAGCTTGCAGGCTACGGCGACAGCCATTTTCACGTCAGCAAGGGTCGGGCCGGCGAACGCACCGTGACGGTCGTGACCCCCCTGGATGAAGCCGGTCGCGTTGCGGAGCTGGCTGCCATGCTCGGCACAGAGCAGGAAACGGCTCGTCAGGGCGCGCACTCTATCCTGGCCCAGGCGGGACGGACGAAGGCCGCAGCCTAATTGCAACGTTCATTGCACTTCCAACGTAAAGCATATTGAAGGAGCAGTTAATATATAGTAAATGGAGGTGCAGCGGTGACTGCTGAAGAAATCAACAACTTGAAGCACGAAGAGCAGAACAAAGGGGGGCATGAGTCAGAATGGAACTGGCTTCCCGGTGTGGCCCTTATCGTGCTGGGCCTTTACTTTCTGATCGATAATTACTTCAACATCCGGCTCTTTGAGAACTGGTGGGCGCTCTTTATCTTGATCCCCGCCTTCGCCAACCTGAGGAATGCCTGGAGTCGCTATCGAGAGGCGGGCCACTGGACAGAGTCTGCGGTCAGTGCCCTAACTGGCGGCTTGTTGATTGGGACTGTCGCCATGATCTTCCTCTTCAACTTGAGCTGGGGTATGTTCTGGCCCGTGCTGCTCATAATTCTAGGCTTTGGCATCCTCATTCGGAAAGCGTAAAGAAGGACCCGTATTATCAGTCCAGTAATAATCGGATCTCTTTGGACTGGCAACCAACTGCTTTCCTTCGAGCAGGTAGTCCGATCTCTTGGCCGCGTAGGGCGCCGTCGCGCCAAATTATGATGCATTGCTAATTTTCGGCCCTTTCCAGAAGTGGCCGTATCTGTTAATATAGTGTTGCGACCCCGGTCAGTCCGGCCGGGGTCGTTTGTTGTCAGACAAGCAAAATCGCGTACGGAAAAGCTATGCAGGAAGACGTAATGATGCGGGAGGCGACCGCGCTGGAAACCCGCCAAGATCTCAGAAATGTGGCCATCATTGCCCACGTCGATCACGGAAAGACGACGTTGGTCGATGGTATGCTGCGCCAGGCTCAGGTATTCCGCAGCAACCAGCAGGTGGCCGAGCGCGTTTTGGACTCCAGTGACTTGGAGCGGGAGCGCGGTATTACTATCCTTGCCAAAAATACGGCGATTGTACTGGACGACCCGCAAACGGGGTCAGAGGTCAAGATCAATATCGTCGATACACCAGGTCACGCCGATTTTGGCGGCGAAGTGGAGCGCGTGCTCAACATGGTCGACGGCGTCCTGTTATTGGTGGATGCCGCCGAAGGACCCATGCCGCAGACGCGCTTTGTGCTGAAGAAAGCATTAGCCTTGGGCCACCGCGCCATCGTTGTCATCAATAAGATCGATCGTCGCAATGCCGATCCCGGTCGCGTGCTAAACGAAACCTTCGATCTGTTCATCGACCTGGGCGCCACCGACGAACAGGCCGATTTCCCCGTCGTCTACACCATAGCCACCGACGGCCAGGCAGGCTACACGCCGGACATTGGGCCAGACTTACAGCCCCTGTTTGAAACTATCTTGCGCGAAATCCCAGCGCCCCGCGTAGACGCACAGGCGCCGCTGCAGATGCTGGTAACCACGCTCGACTACGACACATATCGTGGCCTCACAGCCATTGGGCGCATTTTCCGCGGGAGCGTGAAAGCCGGTCAACCACTGGCCCGCCTCACGCTAGAGGGCGATGTTGTCGTGGAACAGGCGCCCTACCTCTATGTTCACGAGGGTCTCAAGCGCGTAGAAGTAGATGAGGCGCGCGCGGGTGAAATTGTGGCCATTGCCGGCCTGGAAGAGATATTCATTGGCGAAACCTTGGCCGACAAGGACCATCCCGTGGCGCTGCCGCGCATCACTGTCGAAGAACCGACCGTGCGTATGAGCTTCGGCGTGAGCACGTCGCCATTCGCCGGGCGAGAAGGGCGCTGGGGAACGTCCAGGCGCTTGCGCGACCGTCTGCAAGAAGAACTGAAACATAACGTCGCCTTACGCGTCGAGGACACGGCATCGGCCGACACCTTCCTCGTTTCCGGCCGCGGCGAGCTGCACCTGGCCATCCTCATCGAAACCATGAGACGTGAAGGCTATGAATTCCAGGTCTCCCGTCCTGAAGTAATCTTCCGGCGCGACGACACAGGACAGATGCTGGAGCCCTACGAAGAGGTACACATTGAGGTAGCGCCCGATGCTGTTGGCGCTGTGGTGGAAATGTTGGGCGAGCGACGCGGCGAGATGCGCAACATGCGCACGCTGTCTGATGAGACGACGCTGCTCACCTATATTGTGCCCACACGGGGACTGCTGGGCTTCCGCCACCAGTTCCTGACCGCCACACGCGGCACCGGTCTGATCAATACCGTTTTCCACGGCTATGATGCGCTGGCAGGTGAAATCAGCAGCAAGAGCCAGGGCTCGTTGGTGGCCTGGGAGACCGGTACGACGACTACTTTTGGCCTGGAAAACGCCGAGCAGCGCGGCGAGCTATTCGTCGGGCCGGGCGTCGAGGTCTACGCCGGCATGGTCGTGGGCGAACACCAGCGACCAGGCGATCTCGACGTGAACGTCTGCAAGAAAAAGCAGCTCAACAACATGCGCAATGCCATTCGTGATATCGACGAGCGGCTTACCCCGCCGCGCCGCATGAGCCTGGACGAGTGCATCGAATATCTGGCCGACGATGAACTTCTGGAAGTAACGCCAAACAGTCTTCGCATCCGCAAACGTATTTTGGATAAACGGGAACGCGAACGTAAGGCGAAGCGGCGAAAAGATATATTGGAGACGGGAGATTAGAGATTGGTTGTTGTCCGCGCCCGGCCGTTACCGCGGCGCGGTGCGGATGACGACCAGCTTGTCCGCGCCCGATTCGGGGGCCCACACTTCTCCGGGTCTGCCTAGGATCTGGCGCACGGCGCCGTTGGGGCTGGGCAGTTCGAAACTGGTGAACGTTTCATCTTGCGGGTTGAAGCGCACAAGGGCATTGGCCCCGAAGTCGCTTAGCCACACCATATCGTTTTCATCCACATATACGGCATAGGCCATGGGTTTCTCGCCGGGCAAGCGCCATTCTTGCCAGGAGTCATCTGCCGGATCGTAAACGGCAACCTGTCCGCCGCGCCATTCGCTAACCCAAATGCGAGCCTGGGAGTCTGACCACACGCGCCGGGCGCCCTGGTTGGGCGTAGGGGGTTGCAGCCGTGTCGCCTCACCTGTGTCTGTGTTAATGCGTGCAATATGGTTGCCTGCCAATGAGGCGTAGTAGACGTCTCCTTCCGGCGTGGTGGTAATGCCATAAGGGCCGGCTCCACCGGGCGCCTGAAACAGGTCCACTTCACCGTCGGCCGGATTGACGCGACCATAGACGCCACTTTGGCCCGTAAACCACAGAACCCCGCTGTCGTCGAACGTTGCGGTATTTAGATTCGCATAGCCACTCTCCTGCGGTAGCGGGAACACCTCAACCTCTTCCGTTTCAGGGTCGACGCGCACGATGGCGTTTAGCCCACCGTCCGTGATCCACGGCGCCCCGTCCGGACCAACGATGACGCCGTGCGGCGCCGACCCCTGTCCAAGCGGGATATGATGCGTCTCTCCCGTTTCTGGATCCAACCGTCCCAGCGCACCGGCGTTCTGCGCCGTATACCATACAGCGCCATCGGGAGCCGGCGCCACGTCGTGCGGACGCGAGCCTGGCGGAACGTCAAACTCCTGAAGCGTGGGCGTGAACGCTCTTGTTGCCGTCGGTTCCACCAGCGGCGGTTGCGTGACTAGAGGGGGTGGGGTGAACCGTATCTCCGTTGCTTCAACGTCCGGCGACGGGGTCTCCTCCGGCGCTTCGCCTGGCGTCGCGCTCGGTGCGGCTTCGACCACCGTCGCCGTCGCTTGCTGTGGAATTGTTTGTTCCGTCGCCGTCTCCATCACCGGCGCTGCAGCGGTAGAGGTCACTTGCGGCTCGACCTCGCCATCGCCGCTACAGGCGGCTAGCGCTATGAGCAAGAAAACCGTCGTCAGGCGTCGCAACATTACTCCACCTCCGTACTCTGGGCTGCGGCAGCGCCGATCATTTCCCGTAGTTCTTCAATGGCAGCCTGCAGCTGGGGATCATCGGCAAGGTCAGCCGGCGGATTCTCTGGTGAGGGAATGACGACATCTGGCATGATGCCTGTTTCATTGACCCACTCCCCGTCCGGTGTGATCCAGCGCGCCGTCGTGATGCGCACGCCGCCGCCGTTGCTTAGGGCGTGCCACGTTTGAACAGTTCCCTTTCCGAATGTCGTACTGCCGACCAGGAGGCCGCGCTCTTGATCCCGTATGGCGCCTGCCAGCACCTCAGATGCGCTGGCGCTCCCTTCGTTAATGAGCACCACGAGCGGGACATCCTCAGCCATCCCGCTGTCCGACGAGCGAAATACGCGCTCGCGCCCTGTGCCAAACTCTTCGATCAGGACCACGCCTTCCTTCAGGAATGCGTCGGCAATCTCCACTGAGGAATCAAGTCCACCGCCTGGATTGTTACGCAGGTCGAGTATCATGCCGCGCGGATTTTGCGATAGTAGACCCTCAAGAACCTCTGACAACTCCTCGGGCGTGCGGTTGCCAAAGCGGCTCAGCCGTACATAAGCGAGGTTCCCTTCCAACATTTCACCCCGCACACTCGGGATTTGCACGACGTCACGCGTCACCGACATTTCTATCGTCTCTTCACCACGCAATATCACGAGCTGCACCTCGGTGCCTGCCGGTCCTCGTATCAGAGCTGCTGCTTCGCTCAAGTCCATGCCCACGAGATCCACACCATCCGCCTCTATCAACACGTCGCCGGGACGGATGCCGGCGCGCTCCGCGGGTGAGCCTTCAAACGGCGAAACGACCGTAATCTGTTCGTCCACCATCTCTACCAATACGCCGATTCCCTGAATCTCGCCTTCCATGCTGTCGCGAGCCGACTCTTCGACCGCCGGTTCCAGATAGCGGGTGTTGGGATCCTCAAGGCGGGCCAGCATACCCTCGATGGCTCCCTCCATCAGATTCTCCGCTTCAAGGGGCTGGTCGAAATATTGGCTGTTGACCAGATTCCACACTTCCCAGAAGGGATCAAACACCTCTTCAGCCTCTGGCGGAACACGCGATGAAGCCAGACCAAGTTGCGAGAGTGGCCAATTGGAAGCGCCCATCATATAGGAGGCGGCGAAAAGTATGACAGAATAGATCAGGAACAGTGTTATCAGGTGCGGTCGTTTCATCATGCCTCTCATTTTAACGAATGCATATTAGCGCTGTATTGACGTTGCCTGAACGAAGGATTACCGTCGTCGCACCGTCATCTTCGGGCTTTGAGTCGATTTTGGCCTGTGTTAGAATGGCTGCCTGAACCGTTTACAACGTCGCAGGGAAAAGCTCTTGGTCGATTTGGCCGTTGTCATCGTCAATTATAACGTGGCGTCGCTGCTGCAGCGTTGCCTGCAATCTGTCTTGAACAGCCAGGGCCCTTTCACATTCAGGGTTTGCGTCGTGGACAATAACTCGCAAGATGACAGCGTAGCGATGGTACGCAAAGAATTTCCAGACGTAAAGTTGATCGCCAACCAGGTGAACGTTGGCTATCCGGCTGCTAATAATCAAGGCTTACGCGCGCTGGGCGTGGGTGATGGCGATGAAGGGCCACGATTCGCCCTTCTTCTCAACCCTGATACCGAAGTGCCGCCGGACGCCTTTGCCCATTTGCTTGCCTATATCGACGCAAATGAAGATGTGGGCGTCGTGGGGCCCAAGCTAGTATTACCAGATGGTACGCTGGACCTCGCTTGTCGCCGGGGATTTGACTCCATGTCCGCGCTTGTCTATCGTATGCTCGGTCTCAGCACACTCTTCCCGCAGTCACGTCGTTTTGCGCGCTACAATATGACTTACCTTGACGAGGACGAGCTGGCAGAAGTGGACTCCGTCGTTGGCGCCTTCATGTTGGTGCGCGTCGCTGCATTGCGGACGGTTGGCTTGCTCGATGCCCGGTTCTGGATGTATGGGGAAGACCTGGATTGGGCCAAGCGTATCAAGGACGCCGGTTGGCGCATTGTTTACAATCCACAGGTCACCGTCTTACACGTAAAGCGCGCGTCTAGTCGCCAGAATCCGCGGGCGCAGACCGAATTTTATCGTGCGATGCTTATTTTCTATTATAAGCATTATCGTGAATCGACGACATTCTGGCTACACTGGCTCATCCTTTTAGGCATTGCCGTCAAGGGGGGTCGGGAAGTGTGGCCCGACGTTACAGCCGGCGCCGCAATTTTAAACCGCAAACCTTTTGGCGGCGAAAGTCAGCCGCCAAACGCCTATTCCATTTTATAAGATGAAAACGCAGCAAGTTCGCAATATGTATGCCATTACGTTGCTCATACTGGACGCCATCCTGGTCATGGCAGCTTTTGTGCTCGCCCATCGCCTCCGGATGCTCGTGCCGTTTCCTGCAGAGGCTGAGAACCTTCTGCCTTTTAGCGAGTATGTCGGACTGATGGTGGTTCAGGTGATATCGGTCGTCGGCGCGCTGCTTTTTAATAGGCAATATTACATACCGCGCGCCGTTTCGCGCGTTGACCAGTTCTATGCCGTCTTCGCCAGCGTCTCTATTGGGACCGTCACCGCCATCGCGGTGTCCGCGTTCATCTTCAAGGGCACGGCGCTCGAAGTGGACTATCCTCGTGTAATGGTCATTTATGCCTGGCTATTTGCAATTCTGTTCATTATGCTGGGCCGCGGGGCGCACCAGGTGGTGCGCGACGTGCTCCGCGATCGCGGCATAGGTAAAGATCGCCTGCTCATTGTGGGCGCCGGGGACATTGCGCGCATTATTATCCAGCGCATTTTGTGGTCGCCGCAGTTGGGTTACGAATTACTGGGCGTTGTGCACAACGTCGAGGATGGGGAGGGTATTTTGGATGTACCCGTCCTCGGTCACGTCCAGGAGTTGCCCGATCTGATCGACCGGTATGACGTGGACGAAGTCATTGTTGCCATGCCGGAGCAGGGGCATCGCGAAGTTGTGCGTGTAATCTCCTACTGCGAGCGCGGGCGGGTCTCTATCAAAGTGTTTCCCGATATCTTCCAGTTCGTTACTACAGAAGCGGGCATTGACGACCTGGGTGGCCTGCCGCTGCTGACCGTCCGCAACTTTGCTCTTCGCGGGTATATGCTTATCGTTAAGCGCCTGATGGATCTTGCCGGGGCCGCTCTGGGCCTGGTCGTCTTTTCACCTTTAATGATGTTGGTTGCCATCGCCATTAAGCTGGAATCGCCCGGCCCTGTCTTCTTCGTGCAGGACCGCATGGGTCTTGACGGACGTCCGTTCAAGATGATCAAGTTCCGCTCCATGCGGTCGGACGCCGAACGCGCCGGTCCGGGCTGGACCGTAGATAACGATCCGCGCCAGACGAGGTTGGGGCGCCTGCTGCGGCGCATTGATATCGATGAACTACCCAATTTGATCAACGTCTTGCTGGGCGAGATGAGTTTGGTCGGTCCGCGACCGGAGCAACCCTACTACGTGGACGAGTTTCGTAATACGGTGCCTCGTTACATGGAGCGTCATCGTGAAAAGGCAGGGATGACCGGTTGGGCCCAGGTGAACGGTCTTCGCGGTGATACCTCTATCGTGGAACGAACCAAATACGACCTATGGTACACTGAACATTGGTCGCTGCTCCTCGATCTCAAGATCATTCTGCGCACAATTTGGCAGACGGTTAGCGGACGCGCCAACCGCAGCTGAGCACCGCAAATTATCCCCCACAGCCGATCGTCTAACACCGTTTTTATTTGACGCTTATATGTGGGCATGTTATCATACAGAATTGGTACCGTTAGCACTCACTAAGCGAGAGTGCTAAAAGCGCCAAGCCCATACTGAAATGCCAAAAGTAGCGCAACAGGCAGCCAATGGTTGAGGAACTGACTGATCGACAAGAGCATATCCTGGGCCTGATGGTTCGACGTTATATTGAAACGGGCGAGCCCGTGGGCTCAAAGAAGCTGGTCGAGGTCTATAGCCTGGACGTCAGCTCTGCAACGGTGCGCAACGAGTTGGCTATCCTCGATGAGCTTGGTTATCTGGCGCAGCTACATACCTCAGCCGGGCGAATTCCGACAGAGAGCGGCTATCGCTACTTCGTTCAACGTCTACTGGGTGAATTTGAACTGCCCGTTCGCGAGCAGCAGATGATTCGTCACCAGTTCCATCAGGCGCGGCTGGATATGGAGCAGTGGATGCGATTGGCAGCCGCCGTACTGGCGCGCACATCACAGGGCGCCAGCGTGGTCACAGCGCCACGTCCACGGCCCAATCGCTTTAAACACGTGGAGCTGGTTGCCACACAGGGGCGCCTGGTGCTCATGATCCTCGTCCTCTACGGGGGCGATGTGAAGCAGCAAATGCTGACCCTGGCCGAACCCCTCGAGCAAGAACGCCTGAGCGCGGCGGCCGAGCGTCTCAACACGCACTTCGACGGCCGTACCGCACAAGAGATAGGCTCGCGTATGCACTTGCTAGAGGGCCTCGAGCTGGAAGAAGAGGTAACGCGCCTGCTAATCGACCTGTTGCACATGGCCGACACTCGTGACGTCAACGATTTTTATCGTGATGGGGTGGTAAACCTCCTGGAAGACGAAGGAACGCGCCCCGCCGTGCGTGTACTCGAAGAACGGACGTTGCTGGCAGACGTTCTCTCACAGGCGGTCGATCAGGAGAGTAGCGGCGTACAGGTCATCATCGGCGGTGAGGGGCGCTGGGAGGAGCTTAGGGATTGCACCATCATCGTTTCACGTTATGGTGTTCGAGAAGATCTCGCCGGCGAGCTCGCCGTGCTGGGACCCACGCGCATGCCGTATGGGCGCAATATTTCGGCCGTGCGCTATGTTGCCGACATTATGAGTAGCTTTGTGTCGGATTACTATCTGGAACGCTCCACGAGCGTAGACGCGCTAAATGCCGAAAGTTAATTGCTCGGTGCGGTGGATGCTAGCGCCCAGAAGTAAATCATAGTTTGAATAATTTAGACCTCCAGGACACCGATCCTGGATGGATGCTTTTGAGAGGGACGAACCGTGGAAGAAGAAAAAGTAAAGGACGAAAACGGGACTGAAGCGTCTGACGTGACGGCGCCAGAGGACGTGGTGGAGGCGCAGGACGCAGTAGATGAAGAGAAAGAAGGCGAGGCCGACGCCGACCTATCGCTAGAAGAAAGGCTGGCGGAAGCCGAAGCCCGCGCGGCCGAGTACCTGGAAGGCTGGCAGCGAGCGCGCGCCGAGTTCGCCAACGCGCGCAAGCGCATGGAGCGTGATAGGGCAGAAGCGCGCCGCAACGCGACCATCGAAGTGGTTAGCAGCCTGCTGCCCATTCTCGATGATTTTGAGCGAGCGTTGGAATCCGTGCCTCAAGAGGTCGCTTCTAACAACTGGTTTGAAGGGGTTGCCCTCGTCCATCGCAAGCTGCGTTCTATATTAGATAACGTCGACATTGAGCGCATTGAGGCCGTGGGTCAGCCCTTTGATCCCAACTATCACGAGGCGGTGCTGCAAGAAGAATCTGACGAGTATGAAAGCGGCATCGTCATTAAAGAGTTGCAGACCGGCTACCGCCTGAACGATCGCGTTATCCGCCCCGCAATGGTAGTGGTGGCGGCATAAAAGCTCGCAACACATTTTTAACGCAGGAGGGGCGCGCCTGTGCGTGCTCCGCAAGCAGACCAGGAGTTATTGCACATGGGTAGAATTCTAGGCATTGATTTGGGGACAACCAACTCCGTTGTCTCCGTCATGGAGGGTGGCGAGCCTTCTGTGATTCCCAGCGCAGAGGGCGGTCGACTGTTCCCTTCTATCGTCTCCGTCAATCCTAAGACCGGCGAACGGATGGTGGGGCAGGTCGCCAAACGCCAGGCGGTCGTCAATCCTGAAAACACTATTTCGTCGGTCAAGCGCTTCATGGGCCGCAAATTTGCAGACCCTGAGGTCAAGCGCGCGCGTGAATACGTCTCCTACAACGTTCGGGAGGCGCCTAATGGCGACATCCGTGTGGTTATGAATGACAAGGAATACTCGCCACCGGAAGTGTCAGCCATGATTCTGCAGAAAATGAAAGCCGACGCTGAAGCCTACCTGGGTCAGACCGTGACACAGGCAGTGATTACCGTACCGGCCTACTTTAACGATAGCCAGCGGCAGGCCACGAAGGACGCGGGTAAGATTTCGGGCCTGGAGGTTCTACGTATTGTGAATGAACCAACGGCATCCGCGCTTGCTTATGGGTTGGGAAACGACGACGACCAGACTATTGCCGTCTATGATCTGGGGGGCGGTACGTTCGACATTTCTATCCTGGAAGTGGGCGATGGCGTCTTTGAGGTTAAGTCTACCAACGGCGATACGTTCCTTGGTGGAGATGATTTCGACCAGCGTATCATCGACTGGGCAGCCGAGCAGTTTAAGCTCGAACAGGGCATCGACCTGCGCAGCGATCGCCAGGCGCTTCAGCGTCTGCGAGAGGCGGCGGAAAAGGCCAAGATTGAGCTATCTACGACAATGCAGTCGGAACTAAACCTGCCCTATATCACGGCCGACGCGGATGGCCCCAAGCACCTCAACCTGACCTTAACGCGTGCTAAATTTGAGCAGTTGACCGACGATCTTGTGCAGCGCACGATTGGTCCCGTGCGACGCGCGTTGCAGGACGCCGGCATCAGCGCCTCGGACGTAGGAGATGTTGTACTTGTTGGTGGCATGACGCGTATGCCTGCCATCCAGGAGGCTGTGCGCCATTTCTTTGGCAAGGAGCCGCACAAAGGAGTCAATCCCGACGAGGTCGTGGGCGTGGGCGCTGCCATTCAGGCAGGCGTCCTCGGCGGAGACGTAAAAGACGTCTTGTTGCTGGATGTGACGCCGCTTACCCTGAGTATCGAAACGCTCGGCGGTGTGGCAACGGCCCTCATCGAGCGCAACACCACGATACCGACTAAAAAAGGACAGGTCTTTTCCACGGCCTCAGATAGCCAGACACAAGTGGAGATTCATGTGGTGCAGGGAGAGCGACCCATGGCGCAAGATAATAAGAGCCTGGGACGCTTTATTTTGGATGGAATCCCGCCTGCCCCGCGTGGTGTGCCACAGATCGAAGTGACATTCGATATCAATGCCGACGGCATCCTCAACGTAAATGCCAAGGACAAGGCCACGGGCAATGAGCAAGATATGCAAATCATTCCCTCTAGCGGGCTGAGCGACGACGAGATTGAACGCATGGTACATGAAGCGGAGCAACACGCGTCAGACGACCGGGAACGAAAAGCGGCGGTGGAGGCGCGCAATATTGCGGACGCCGCCATCTATAGCGCAGAGAAGTTCTTGCGCGAAAACAGCGATAGCGTTCCGGAGACCAATAAGCAGGCTATTGAGACGCAGCTGGGCAAGGTGCGCGCCGCGCTGGAGAGCGGCGACGGAGAGGCGATCGGGCAGGAAGCCGATAAGTTGAAAGAGGTGATGACAGAAGCCGGTGCTGCCATGTATGAAAAGCAGGCCACTACAACGCCTGACGGCGAAGCCGGCTCTACAAGTGGCGAAGATGAAGACGTGATCGAAGGTGAGTTTAGCGACGCCTAATCCACGCCTTCATCCGCAGCTACAAATTTTTTAAGATGGCATCTAAACGAGATTATTACGAGATTTTAGGTCTTTCCCGCACGGCAAGCCGGGACGAAATTAAGAAAGCGTACCGTCGCCTGGCGAGACGCTATCACCCGGACGTCTCGCAGGAAGAAGACGCCGACGAAAAGTTCAAAGAGGTCAGTGAGGCCTACGAAGTGCTTTCCGATGACCAGAAACGTGCAGCCTACGACCGTTTTGGCCATGCGGGCGTACGCGGAACGGGCGCCGGCGGCTTTGAGGATTTCGGATTTGGCGGCGTCGCCGACATTTTCGAGGAGTTTTTCGGCGCTGGTTTCGGCGCGTCGCGTCGCCGTCGTCGCGGCCCGCGCCGCGGAGCCGACTTGCGTTATGATCTGAAGATCACGTTCGAAGAAGCCATCTTTGGCGCGGAAAAGGAGATAGAGATTCGTCGGCCTGAGCTGTGCCCCACGTGCAATGGATCGGGCGCCGAACCTGGGACACATCCAGAGCGCTGTACAAACTGCAATGGTACCGGCGAAGTACGCCGTGTGCAGCAGTCGATACTAGGACAGTTTGTGAATGTCGCCACATGTCCCACCTGTCGCGGTGAAGGCGAGGTGATTACAACGCCGTGTAGCAACTGCGGCGGGCGTAAACAAGTGCAGCAGTTGCGTACGCTGAAAGTGCGCATTCCCGCCGGTATCCGTAGCGAGCAGCAAATTCGCCTGTCGGGTGAGGGTGCGCCGGGCAGCGATGGGGGGCCCGCAGGCAACCTGTACGTGGTCGTGGACGTTGAGCGCCACTCCATCTTCCAGCGACGCGGCGACGACATCTTAATCAACCTGGAAATAAACGTTGCTCAGGCGGCTTTGGGCGACGAGGTCACCGTGCCCACGGTCGACGGCGATGCCTCCCTCAAGATTCCGGCTGGCACCCAGTCAGGCACCGTCTTCCGCTTGCGCGATCGAGGCGTGCCGCATCTCAACGGCAACGGACGCGGCGATCAGATGGTAATGACGCAGGTTATTGTGCCCACGAACCTCACTGATCAACAGAGGGAACTCTTTGAGGAAATGGCCGATTCGCTGGGCAAGGCTGTGGTGCCCCAACGCGAAAAAGGGTTCCTTAACGATCTGAAGGACGCGCTGGGCGATATGTTCGGCTTATAGCATGACGTACTGGTTGGAGGTCGCGGTAACCTGCGACGGTGAAGCTGCCGAAGCAGTCGCCGAGCTCTTGCGGCCTCTGGCCTACGGCGACAGCGTCATATTGGAGCAGCGCGGCGATGCGCGGGCCCAGGAAGAGGACGCCATGGAGCCGCACGTCACGGTCAAAATCTTTCTACCCGGGGAGCAGGATTCACCAGAGGTACGACAGAAAATTCGGGAAGCCCTCTACTACCTGGGCCGTCTCTATCCCATTTCCGATCCGACCTTTCGCGAGCTGGCAGATCAGGATTGGGCCCATGCCTGGAAGGAACACTATCATCCCTTCCGTGTGGGCGCGCGCATCTGGATTCAGCCCACGTGGGCACCGCTCGGTGATGAGGTGCGCCCTAATGACGTCATACTGACGCTTGATCCCGGCATGGCCTTTGGCACGGGGCTGCACCCCACCACACAGATGTGTCTCCGGGCCTTGCCCGATCTCATCCGTCCCAGCGACCGCGTGCTAGACGTAGGCACCGGTTCTGGCATCCTGGCTATTGCCGCTGCCAAACTTGGCGCGCAGCGGGTCCTCGGCGTCGATACTGACGACCAGGCCGTGCGCGCCGCCAGGGAGAACGTGACACAGAATGGCGTCTCAAACCTGGTCCAGATCGCGCGTGGCAGCTTAGATGGCGTTGGTGATCGTGAATGGGATCTCGTCGTCGTCAACATCCTGGCGCCGGTCATCGTCGAGATGCTGCAAGGAAGTGACGCACAGCAAGGCCTGATGGATTATGTCAATGCACGTGGGCGACTGCTACTAAGTGGAATTATCGACGCGCAAGAATTGACGGTCCGGGACGCGCTGGACGCGGTCGGGGCCGTGGTAGTGGAGACGCTGCATGTGCGCGACTGGGTAGCGCTGGTCGCGCAACATCAATAAGCTCTATATTCCTTCTGAAGCAAACGCAGTAACTGGAATGCGCTTAGGGGAGGGGAAACGAGGCGTTCTTAGGAACGATTCACCTGTTTCTTGTAGCGATACGTAATTCGCCCTCGATTCAGATCGTAGGGGCTCATCTCCAACCGCACACGGTCGCCGAGTAAGATGCGGATATAATAACGGCGCATTTTGCCGGAGAGGTACGCTAACACTTCGTGCCCGTTGTCAAGCTCTACCAAAAACTGCGTATTCGGCAGCGCCTCGATAACGGTTCCTTCTACTTCAATCTTTTCTTCTTTCTTCGCCATAACACTCCTTGGTTGGTGCAAAGTGTACAATTCATCTAATAGTATAATGCGGATCGCTTAGATCCGCATTAACCCTTTGCACCTGCTAAAGTTTATCCTCGCTCGCTTGCTACCTGCCGGCGGCGCATGCGGCGCAGCGCTTTCTTTTTCTCGATGCGTCGCAGCTCGCTCTTGCCGACGTGCCAGCGCTTATTACGCACGACTGTCATCGTACCGGCCTTCGTAACCTGCTTGCGAAAGCGCCGGATCAGACTTTCGTCTGTTTCGTTGGGCATTCTTGTCACACGGGGCATATGCCATCACCTCCTTTGTTTATAGAGTGGGTCTAAACCGCTCTGGTCAGGCCCCTTATGATGCAGCCGGTTCCGCCTCGCTATCTTCTGCGGTCGCTTCTGCGCTTGTCTCAATCCCTTTACTTTTTTCTACCGTCGTCGCCTGTGCGCTTTCACCATCTGCCGATAACTGCGGCTCGCGCATGGGTTCGACTTCTTCTATGATCGTCTCCGTCTCAACCTCTTCTGCTTCAGCGCCATGGGAAGCGTCCGTTTCGGCGTGCGTCTCGTCCGCTACATCTGTAGCCATCCCCCCTTCTTCGACGATATCTTCTTCTCCTGCTTCCTCGGCGGCTTCCTGCTCGCGCTGCGTCATCCATTCGATCTGTTCCGTTGCCGTCACCGCTCGCAAGCTCAGGCCCATGCGTTGGCGGTCGGCGTTGATGCTGATGATGCGGAGTAGGTGAGTCTCGTCCTCTTGCAGGACATCGTGGGGACTATCCACGTTGGCACCCCCAATCTGAGAACTATGGAGCAGGCCCTCGATACCCGGTTCAACCTCTACGAACGCGCCATAGTCCACGATGCGGATAATGCGCCCCTCGACAAGGTCGTCGACAGCATACTTGTCTTCGACCGTCGTCCAGGGATTGGGCTGCAGCTGCTTGCGGCTGAGACTGATCCGTTCTCGTTCGCGGTCGATCTTCAATACGGAGACGTCTAATTCTTCGCCCATGCTCACGACGTCGCGCGGATGGTCCACGCGGTGCCAGGCAAGCTCGGATACGTGAATCAGGCCGTCGGCGCCGCCCAGATCGACGAAGGCGCCAAAATCACGCCAGCCGCTGATCACGCCGCGCACGACGTCCCCTTCGTTCAATTGCTCGAGCAGTTCGCGCCGCCGCTTATCCTGCCACACGCGCTCAGCCTCGCGATGCGAGACGACGAGGCGACGGCGACCGCGATCGACCTCGATAACTTTCACCGGGATCTTGTCACCGTGTGCCCGCGCCATGCGCTGCTGCCGGTCCTGGTCGCTCATGCCTGGATTCAAGAATGTCAGGTGCGACGCCGGCACGAAGCCGCGCAGACGTCCAAAATTGACGAGTGCCCCGCCACGATTGTGTCCGATAATCTCGGCCTCGAAAATTTCCCTGCTGTCCAGCATCTCCTGCGCGCGGATCCAGTCCTCGTTCATGCGCGCCATATGCAGCGACACCTGTAAGCTGTCCTGCTCCTCGGTGCTGACAATATAGACGGGTATCTCGTCGTCGACTTCCAGCGACTCGCGCTCTTCTGGATCAAGTTTGTCCAGATCGGCGGGCTGAATGATGCCGTCACGCTTCAGGCCAAGATCGACGATAATGCCCTTCTGCGTGATGGACACGATAATCGCCTCCCGAATGTCACCAACTTTCGGGCTTTCATAATCGTGCTGTTCCAGGAGGGATTCCATCTCCCGTGCGAAATCAGGATCGGTCGCCGTAACTTGCTCTTCTTGATTCTTCATTTTTCAACAGAACTCTCTTGCTGACATCTAACAACAAAAAAACCCGGCGCATGCGGGAGAGATGCAGCCGAGTCAAATAGTGACCGGTTATTGAGTCTGTTTGCTGTAGTCGCTGACTGGCAATTGTTTAGATAGGACGAAACCAACAACTGGAACTTAGCAACACTGCGGTGGCAACCGAAGCCAACCCTCCATTCAACCGCGCGCCAATACCTTATGAGATTGTAAAAAACAGGAGATAAACTCTCCCACCGGAAAATTATACCATTGCTTTCGCCAATGTCAATTTTGACCTCGAGGCGTGCCCGGTCCGTTTCAAAGTATCATGCCGCGTATTTTTCCTGGAGGAAAACGACGACCTGGCGATCGATGAGATCGCCTTTCCCATCCCAGCGTTCTTCCAGATTCTCGGTGCCCACCAGGGCACGCAGCGCGCTACGGGTCTCTTGGTCAAACTTGCCGTGCAGCGGCCCATCATAGTAGCCGGTCTCCTGCAACAGCTGCTGCAGCTCTGAAGCGACAGAAGAAAGTGGAATGAGATCGTCGGGATCGGTCTCCTGGAAGAACAGGTGATGCATCTTCAGAATGCGCTGCAACTCCTGAATAGGCTCTGGATGGTCGTCGACGCGCAAATCCAGATAACGGTCGTTATTACCACCGTAACCGCCGCCTTCGCGCACGACCAGCACGGCTGCCGACTGCCGTCCCCGCTTATCCCCACCTGCCTCCTGCGCAGCCGCCAGCGCTTCGACGAGCCAGTCGGATAGTTCCCCGTCGGAACCGCGCGCCTCTTCAAAGCGTTGCGCCATCGCTTCTACGGTACCCGGAATGAGGATGTTGCCCTGGCAGGTATAGCCATCGCCTACGATGTGGCCCGCCCAATCGTAACAGCCGTCGCCGGTGAACGCTGCGGCCCGCCCCTGTGCATCGACGACGCCCACCTGGCGCAGTGCGCGCTCCTCGTCCGGCCCGGTCAGCGTCTGGATTACGGTGTCCGCGTCCATGCCTTCGGCCATCAGCTTCAAGCCATCCGGTCCGTAGGCCAGGTTGGCATAAGACTGTGTGGCCACTGCCCCGGCGCCGGCTTGCGCCCAGCCAACCACGGCGCCCACTGCTAAAAATTTCGACTGTACTGCAACGCCCCACTCCTCACGTTGGGGATCGTAAGCCACAATAGAAAAGGTAGCGACTGGCTTCATGATGCACTCCTGGTTTTCTCTAACTGCATGCTGTTCAGACACCGGCGCTTTCTTTCAGGACCTCAACTTCGGATTCTGTCAAATACCGCCATTCGCCGCTAGGCAGATCGCCGATGTTCAAGGGGCCAATCTGTACGCGGAACAGGTGTTGCACCGGATGGCCCAACCGGTCGGCGACGCGTCTGATCTGCCGCTTGCGCCCTTCGCGCATGGTGATGCGCAACCGCGTGGTGTGCTTGTCTGCCGAAAGTCTCTCAACGCCGGCCGGGAGCGTGCGCTTTCCGCGCAACATGATGCCCGACCGCCAGGCCTCCAGCACGTCGTCGTCGGGATGGCCCTGGATTGTCACCTCGTAGACTTTTTCATGCTCAAAGCGCGGGTGGGTCAGGCGATGAGCCAGCTTGCCATCATTTGTAAGCAAAATCAGTCCCTCGCTGGTTTTGTCCAGGCGCCCCACGGGATAGATGTGCTCGTCGAGGTCTACGATGCCCGTAACCGTGGGCCGGCCTTCCTCCAGATCGTCCTCCGTCGAGGAGAGTACGCCGCGCGGCTTGTTAAGCATGATATAAATGCGCTCCTCGTAGGTCAGCGGCTCGCCGTCGACTGTGACGCGGTCGACCTTTGGATCGGCCTTGTCGCCCAGTGTCGCCACCCGTCCATTCACACGTACGCGACCCGCGCGAATGATTTCCTCGCTGGCGCGGCGCGAGCCAAAACCGGCCCTGGACATCAGCTTTTGCAGGCGTTCTTGCATCTTGTTGCTACTCTTCTTCGTCTTCGTCGAGGGCTAGCGCCGGCAGTTCGTCCAGCGACGCTAGCCCGAAGTGTTGCAGAAAGTCTGGCGTCGTCCCGTAAAGAATGGGCCGCCCCGGCGTGTCCATGCGACCGACTTCTTCGATAAGGCCTTTGCTTAGCAACGTGCGCAGCGCGGCGTCGGAATTGACGCCGCGGATGTCGTCAATCTGCGGACGTGTGGCAGGTTGCATGTAGGCCACGATAGCCAACACTTCCAGCGCCGCCTGGCTCAGGCGCGAGGTCACTTCCAGCCCTAGAAAACGCTCTATTACGTCGCTGGCTTGTGGCGCCGTCGTCATCTGCACGTCGTTTCCACTCCACTGCAGGCGCAGGCCGCGCTCGCGGTTCGACTCTTCGAGCGACAGTAGCAGACTACGTACGGTTGCCGGTGTCGTTTCTAGCGTGCGCGCCAGCCGGTAAAGGCTAACAGGGCCGCTGGCGACAAACAGTATACTTTCCAGCAACGCCACGTGGCTTAATTCTTCTGGCGACGGTGATGATCCGTTGTTTTCGTGCATCCCAAATCCTGCGCTGACGCCGGCTGCTCATTTGATTACCGTCAGCTATAATCCACTTTGTTAACGGCCACGACGTGGTCCCAGTCACACAAATGCAACGTGTGCCACACGATTATAACGGAAAGTAAGGTAGAACACGCAAACAGGAGAAGAAACATGACAGAGGCCAACAAAGACGGGGCGCTCACCTTTGCTGCTCGGCGACAGGAAAGTAGCCTTGAAGAGTTAATCGAATTTCTCGCTATCCCCAGTATCAGTACACAGCCGGAGCGCAGCGACGACGTGCGCCGGGCCGGCGAGTGGCTCGTGCGCGCCATGCAGGAAGCGGGATTGGAAAACGCGCGCACGATTGACACGCCCGGACATCCTCTCGTTTATGCCGACTGGCTACACGCCGGCGAAGAGGCGCCGACCGTACTTGTCTACGGTCACTATGATGTGCAACCACCCGAGCCGGTGGACCTGTGGCGCACGCCGCCATTTTCGCCGACCATTGAAGACGGTTACCTGTACGCGCGTGGCGTGTCCGACGACAAGGGACAGGTATACATTCACGTCAAGGCCGTCGAGGCCTATCTTCAGGCCACTGGCGCGCTGCCCATCAACATCAAGTTCATCGTCGAAGGCGAGGAGGAGGTTGGCGGGCCCAGTCTTGCTAAATTCGTGCCCGAGAATACCGGCCTGTTGGACGCCGACGTCGTCGTCATCTCTGACTCCGCCATGCGCGCGCAGGGCCAGCCATCTATCGTCTACGGCCTCCGTGGATTGGCATACATACTGTTGGACGTCACCGGCCCGGACCATGACATCCATTCCGGTCATTACGGCGGCGTGATCAACAATCCCATCCACGCCCTATGCCATATTATAGCTCGCCTCCAAGACGAGAATGGGCACATCTTGATACCCGGCTTCTACGATGACGTGGCGCCGCTAGACGAGGAGGAGCGAGCGCTGATCAACGCCTCGGTGACCAGCGAGGCGCGCGTGCTGAAGAATACCGGCGCGTCGGCTGTGTGGGGCGACGAAGCGTACACGCTCGACGAGCGCATGGGCGCGCGGCCCACGCTGGACGTCAATGGTATCATTGGCGGCTACACAGGGGAGGGAAGCAAAACGATCATTCCCTCTACAGTCCATGCCAAAATTTCAATGCGCCTGGCGCCCAACCAGGATCCGCAAAAGATCGCCGACCTTTTCGAGGAATACGTCAAGGAGATTGCGCCGCCCTCGGTGACCGTTGAAATGCGCCGTTTGGGCACGGCGACGCCTGCCGTCATCGACTACAATACGACGGCTGTTGCCGCGGCGACGGCGGCCTGTGAAGAGGTATTTGGCGTGGCCCCCGTTCTGCGCCGTGAAGGCGGCACGATTCCCGTGGTCGGCGACTTCCAGCGCCACCTGGGCCTTGGCTCACTCATGCTCGGCTTCGGCCTGCCAGACGATCGCATCCACTCGCCCAACGAACGTTTCTACGTTCCCAATTTCTACCAGGGAATCGAGACGATTATACGTTTTCTGGATGAGTACGGAACGCGGTACCGGCAAGATGGTGCGTGACCCTGTCGTGCCCCATCCCATGGGCATCGTCCCGACTTCGACCGTCGCCCCACAATCCAGTCGGTTGCGCTACTGTTCCTCAGACGTAACCGGCTCGCTGCCAACGGCATACGCGTGCGGCATAGCCTCTGTATTAAAGGCGCGCCCAACGTTGCCGTGGGCGTCTATGGCAATAACGCCGCCGTAGCCCTGCACCCGCTCGCTCAATAGACGAATGGCGGCGTCACAGGCTGCTTGCGCCTGAAGACCCGCGCCGACGAACTCGCAAATTCGCCGCGTGATGATCACTTTCATCAACGCCTCGCCGTGGCCCGTCGCCACAGCCGCCGCCGTCCAATTGTCCGCGTAGCCCCCGCTACCCGGCAAAGGACTGTCTCCGATGCGCCCGGCCCGTTTATTCGCGGTGCCGCCTGTGGAAACGGCGGCTGCCAGATTTCCGTTTAGATCGCGCGCTACCGCACCGACGGTTCCCATCGACTCTTTTTCGCCGGACATTTCGGTCGTGCCGTCTTGGGCCAGTCCCTGAATCATTTCCGCTGCGGTTCCGGCGAGCAAGTCATCCAGCGTACAGCGCGGAAAGCCGATCTGGTCGGCAAAGGCGTCCGCACCTCCTGCTACCAGAAAGGCGTGCTCGCAATCGTCCATGATGCGCCGCGCCAGGCTAATAGGGTTACGCACCTGCTGGATAGCGCCTACCGCCCCGATGTTTAACGTTTCGCCGTCCATGATCAGCGCGTCCATCTCGATCTCGCCGGACTGATTCACGTAGCTACCACGGCCCGCGTCCAGCACCGGACAATCTTCTAGAATGCGTGTGGCGGTCTCGACAGCATCCAGTGCACTGGCACCCTGTAGCAATAGTTGTTGGCCTTGACGAGCCGCTTCACGACAGGCATCGATGGCCTCAGGCAGCATCTCTTCTTTCTTGTTCCAGGCGCCCGCCCCGCCGTGGACGATGATGGCACTTTTTTGCATTGAAATCTCCATAAAATGGACGCAACAATATTCGTAAGAATTGTATTCGCTTGAGGTCGAATAGGGTAATGCAGATTTGACACAAATTTCACATTTGGTACAATATCAGTCGCTGTTATTCCTCAGTAGCTCAATGGCAGAGCATACGGCTGTTAACCGTAGGGTTGCTGGTTCGAGTCCAGCCTGAGGAGCTGAACGGGACGACAGGAGACCCTGTCGTCTTTTTTGTTGCCTCCCAGTCCCATTTGTTCCCCGCTATTTCGTTGGTAGAATCAGAATTTGCACGGTCCGGTGCCATTTTTGGCGCCGGCGTCTACCGACAGACTCACAAAGGAGCTAATCAATGAAGGGCATTCGACCCGTGGCTCTCATTATCCTGGACGGTTGGGGCATGCGCGTCATGGAACACGGCAACGCCGTGCGACAGGCGCATACACCAAATTTCGACCGCTGGCAACGAGATGTCGAACGCTGCGTCCTGTCCGCATCTGGCGAGGCCGTAGGTTTGCCGGCCGACCAGATGGGCAATTCGGAGGTCGGACATCTCAATTTGGGTGCGGGGCGCATCGTCTACCAGGATCTGACTCGTATCAACCTCAGCCTTAGGGACAGCTCATACAATGAAAATGTGACGTTGCGCAAAGCGATAGCACACGCCACTGCTAACGACGGTAATGTGCACATCATAGGTCTTCTGGGCCCTGGCGGCGTACACAGCCACAGCAGCCACCTTTACGGCACCATCGAACTCGTGAACAAAGAAGGGCTAACGCCCGTTTTGCATGTGATTACCGACGGGCGTGACACGCCGCCAAAGAGCGGGTTGGGCTTCTTGCAGGACCTGCAGGATGTCATGGACGAAAACCCGGCGACAATTGCCACGGTCAGCGGCCGCTACTATGCCATGGACCGCGACAAGCGCTGGGATCGCACCGCAAAGGCCTACCGCGCCATGGTGGCGCGCGAGGGCGAAACCGCGCCGTCGCCCGAAGAGGCGATCCAGAATTCTTATGACCAGGACGTCAACGACGAATTCATCGTGCCCGTCGTCGTCGACACCGAACGCGAGGTGCGCGTTAAACCTGGTGACGCACTCTTTTTCTATAATTTCAGGGCCGACCGCATGCGCCAGATCGTGCGCGCCTTCGTGGATCCTGATTTTGCCGGATTTGAACGGGATCAGATTGACAATCTGTTCGTGGCTACGATGACCGAGTACGAAGAGGGACTTCCTGTCGAAGTCGTTTTCCCCGACGTCGAGATCCCGCTACCGTTGGCGGAAGTCCTTAGCCGGCACGGCGTGAGCCAGTTCCATGCCGCTGAGACCGAAAAATACGCGCACGTCACTTACTTCTTCAACGGGGGCATCGAGAAACTATATGAGGGGGAAGGCCGACACCTGGAGCCGTCGCCCAAGGTAGCGACCTACGATATGCAGCCCGAGATGAGCGCCGAGCCGCTAACCGCGGCGGTGCTGGAGCGTCTGCAGTCGCACGACGATGCCTTTATCCTCGTTAATTATGCCAATCCCGATATGGTGGGCCACACAGGCGACCTGCAGGCGGCGATCAAGGCCTGCGAAGCCGTCGACGCCTGCGCCGGACAGTTGGTGCAGGCCATCCTTGATAAAGGGGGCGTGGCTCTGGTGACGGCCGACCACGGCAACGCCGAACGCATGATAGATGAAGAGAGTGGGGGGCCGCACACCTATCACACCACGAGCCCTGTGGCCTTTCTAATGATCGGAAGTGACTATTACGCGCCGCGCCCACAAGGAATCCTTGCCGACGTGGCGCCAACGATCCTCGACCTGCTCGATCTACCTCAGCCAGAAGAGATGACGGGCCGTAGTATACTTGAGCACAAAGGATTGTAGGAGCCAGAGACCGCTGCCTGCCGCTGTGGGCAGCCGGCCTATTTATGCGCATCGTATACCTTAACCGCGACGACGACGTCGTTTCCATCTGCGACCAGCTCGAATGGACGGGCGACGAACGTCGCCTGCTCCTCGTGCTGCCGGAAGACACCATGCTGCTCGGCGAGTGGCTGGACCTGGTGCGCCTCCGGCGTTGCGCGGAGCGGCTGCGACTGGAGGTGGGGCTCGTCACCGTCTATCGCCGGGTGGCAAACCAGGCGCGCGCGCTTGGATTCCCCGTCTTCCGTAGCGTCAAAGCGGCTGAGCGTTCCGAGCGACGCTGGTGGCGAATGCGGCGCGGCTGGCATAAGCCGACGCTGCCCGGCGCCACCGTCCGGTTGGATGCCGCGGATGGGTTGAAGTCACTGCCGGATGAGGCCGACCGGCGCGAAATGTACCGTCGTATGCGACCGCGCTCGTCGCGCGTCCATTGGTTGCGTCGCTATCTGGGTATTCTGGTCTTTTTCATCACGATTGCACTTGTCTACGTGGGAGCCGTTTACACAATTCCCGGCGCCACAATTACGCTTTACCCCGAAACAGACCTGGTGCGAGTGAGTAAGCAGATCGTCGCCGATCCGCAGTTGGAGACGGTGAATTTTAGCGGCGCCTCGGTTCCCGCGCGGGGTCTGGTAGTCACCGAATCATGGCAGGCCGAGGTGGCAACGACGGGGACCATTGAGGTTCCGGATGCACCGGCGCGTGGCTCGGTCGTCTTTGTCAATCTGCTTGAACAGCCCGTAAGTATTCCCGCGGGCACGCGCGTGAGCACGTCGGCGGGCGAGCGCATTGTGTACCAGACGCTTGAGACTGCAGAGGCGCCCGGCGTGGAGGGTGGGACGGTCGAAGTGGACGTGGTCGCCATTGAGCCCGGACCGGAGGGCAATGTCAGACCGAATCTGGTCAATCGTATCGAGGGCAGCCTATCGTTGCAGCTCGAAGTGCGCAACCTGCAGGCTATCGAGGGTGGTGGCGTGCGCACTGTGCCCGCCGTTGCCGAGGACGATCAGGAGCGTCTGCGCGCACAGGTATTGCAGCACTTACAGACCCTTGCCAGCGCCGAAATGCAGGAACTGTTGGCCGAGGATGAGTTTTTAGCCGTCAACTCCTTGCGCGTCAGCGAGGTCTTGCACGAGACATATTCGCATTTCCCCGGCGAGCGCACCGACCGCCTGGCCCTAGAGATTCGCGCACAGATAGAAGGGACGGCTGTGGACGCCTCGCAGGCCAATGACCTACTCTATGAGGAGTTGGCGTCTGCCGTGCGTCCCGGATATGAGCTGGTGCCCGAGAGCCTGGTCTTTTACGGCGACGAGGTGGTTGACGTCGACGGGCAGGGACGGGTAACGTTTGAGATGGTTGGAGAAGGTCTTATTGCTGCCTCTTTAGAAACAGGAGACGTGCTGTCAGACGTTACCGGTCAGCCCATGGGCCTCGCCGCCAGTTACCTCTACGAACGCCTGCCCCTGCGTGATTATCCTAGTATCCGCGTGTGGCCCGCCGGTTTCGAGCGCCTGCCCTATCTGCCCGCGCGCATTCGAACTGAAGTCGTGACCACCGGCTAACGCGCTAATCCTCGTTGGGCACATGCCCGGCAGGTTAGCGAAATCCAGCTATGTCCTCTTGGAGTAGACGTTACTTGCACGCAGAATGGACGAATCGTAGGCCAGACGTATGACGGCGCGCAGGCGGTTCGTGATAAAAGTGACGCCAGATTGGCGTAATTATGGATGACGAATTAACGACAAACGATGCATCGAGCGGCGCGGGCAAAAGAATCATGGCCCTGGACCTTGGTGAAAAACGAATCGGCGTCGCCATTAGTGATGAAACGCAGTTGATTGCCCGCTCCTATACCGTCATCGAACGGACTTCCCGTGCCGCCGATTTCACTCGGATTGCCGAAATCGTGGACCGCGAAGGTGTCGGTTCGCTGCTGGTTGGCCTGCCGGTAGAGCTAGACGGTACTGAAGGTCCGCTTGCAGAGTGGGTGCGCGATTATAGCGGCGCGTTGGCCGAACACCTTGGTCTGGATTTGACCTTTTGGGACGAAAGCTTTACGAGCAAGCAGGCCAGCGCCAGCATGCGGGCGCGTGGAATCAGAGCTCGCGACCAAAAGGAGTGGATAGACGCCGTCGCCGCGGCCTTCATCTTGCAAGATTATCTCGACGCGCGGCGCAGATGGGAATGACGAGACTGTGAAAGAGACAGTGCGCAAAGATCCCTACGAGAAGAAGAGAACTGGGCTTGCAGTCTGGATTCTGCGGTTGGTTCTCCTCTTTTTGATCGTCACCGTCTGCGCGGCGGCTGCTTTTTTGCTGTATCTTCGTTGGCTGGGTGGAGCGCAGGTGGAAACTCCGTGGGCATCGCAGGCGGCTGCTAATCTCAACCCCGTGCAGCGGCTTTACCTGCAGACATACCTGGCGACGCGAGCCGACGAGCTGGACGCACCGATCGGCGCCGGTCCCACACCGGTAGAATTTACGGTAGAGCCGGGCCAATCGGCAGGTGGCATTGCCAGAGATCTGGCGCAGGCCGGATTACTCCAGGATACAACGCTATTTCTTAATTACCTGCGCTTTCGCGGTCTTGACCCCCAGCTCGAAGCGGGATCATATCGTATTGATCCCGGCTGGAACATTCCTGAGCTTGCGTTGGCGTTGACAGAATCATTCGGGCAAGAAGTCGAATTGCGCTTTCTGGAAGGCTGGCGCGTGGAGGAGATGGCTGCTTACCTGTCGGTCGTCGACGCCGCAAACGTGGATGGCGATGCTTTCCTGGACATCGCACAGCGGCGCGCGCCGTTCGACCTTGGCCCCTATCCCTTCCTGGTAGGTACGCTGCCCGAAAACGCGAGCCTGGAAGGGTTTCTGTTCCCCGACACTTATCGCCTGCCGCTGGACGCCGATACCGCCACGCTGGTGAACATGATGTTGCGCAATTTTGGGGAGCGCGTGACGCTAGACCTGCGCCAGTCACTGACGGCAAACGGCCTCAACCTGTATGAAGCGGTGACACTGGCCTCAATTGTGGAGCGAGAAGCGCCCTTAGACGGCGAGCGTCCGCGTGTCGCCGCCGTCTTCTATAACCGGCTGGCGCAAGACATGCCCTTGCAGGCTGATCCCACCGTACAATATGCCGTAGGGTTCGATGAAGCAAGCAACACGTGGTGGAAATCACCGCTGACGCAGGCCGATCTAGACATGCCATCGCCCTACAACACGTACTTGAATCGCGGCCTGCCGCCGGGACCGATCGCCAACCCTGGATTGTCTGCCCTGGAAGCCGTGGCCTTCCCCTTGCAGAGTAACGAGTTGTTCTTTGTCGCCGACTGTAGCGGTCAGGTGGGGCAAGAAGGCGCGCACCTCTTCAGCGAAACCTATGAGGAACACCTGGTAAATGTGGAACGTTGCCGCCAGCAATAGGCGCTGGATTATCGCCGCGCTTGCCGTCCTCCTGGCTCTTTTCCTCTCCGCCTGCCAGCAGGCGGCGCCCGTTGCCAAGATCGGCCTTGTGGCTCCATTCGAAGGGCGCCTGCGAGACGTGGGCTATGACGCGGTCTATGCCGCGCGCCTTGCCGTGCGCGAAATTAATGCTCGCGCCGGCGCTGAGGGGCTGCGTCTGGAGCTAGTGGCCCTGGACGACAGCGGTGACGTCGATCTGGCGCGCCAGTCGGCAGCTTCGCTGGTCTTAGATCCGGCTGTGGTTGCCGTAGTAGGGCACTGGAACGACGAAACAACTGATGCAGCGCGGCAACTATACGCAGACAACGACCTGGTCCTTTTGGCGATGGGCCAGCCACCATTTGAAAGGGTGCAACCGGCGCAGTTGCCCCAGGAGTTTCTGGAGCGGTACGCCGAGCTTACGCCGTTTGACGAGGTTGCCGGACCCCATGCCGGCCCCACCTATGACGCCATTTACTTGCTCTTTGGGGCCTTAGAGCTTGCTGAAACGAAGGGAGAAATCAGCCGCGAAAGTGTGGCGCGCTCACTGCAAGCCATACAATATGACGGCGTGACCGGTTCCGTTTTCCAGCCCTGAGTGTAAGACAGATCAGGGACGAACGGCGCGTGGCGACGAGATTCGTAGACCTATGCGAGGGTTCTAGCTTATGCGCAAAGCGCTAGGATGGCTTATGCTGGCGATTGGCGTTTCCGGAATAATACTGAGCATCGTTGGCGTCATCACCGGGCGCCAGCTAGTCGACGCGATCGGCGCGAGCATACGTGGCAACCTGACAACAACAGTGGATAGCCTGGATACGGTGCGTGAAACGCTGGTTCTGACGCGCTCGACCGTGGCTCAGTTGGAAACCGGTCTGGAAACGGCAGAAGAGAGCGCGAGCAATGTCTCCACGGCAATTAGCGAATCCCGACCCCTGCTCACCGAGAGTTCCCGAATCGTGACCGGCGACGTTCCCGAGAGCATCGAGACGTTTCAAGAGTCCCTTCCCGCACTGATCGAAGTGTCTGCAGCGATGGACAGCACCCTGCGCAGGTTGAGCGCCTTCAGCATCGACCGCAGCATTCTCGGTATTCCGCTCAACTTTGATCTGGGCGTCAATTACGATCCAGAAGTGCCCTTCGATCAATCGGTCCGTGAACTGGGCGAGAGCCTGGAGGGGATGCCCGAGCAACTGCGCAGCCTGGAGGAATATATCGACACCACCGACGAGAACCTGGTGACCATGAGCGAGGATCTCGCCCGCCTCAGCGCCGATCTGGAGACCATCAACAGTACCATGGACGAGGTCGAGCCGCTGGTGAATGAATACATCACCATCGTCACCGAAGTCGCAGACAACGCCAGGGAGTCACGCCTCCTACTGGACCGGCAGCTGGCGCAGGCAAAACTGGTGGTGACCGTTATCATGATCTGGTTTGGCCTCTTACAGGTGGCGCCTATCTATCTGGGTTGGGAACTCGTTTCTGGTCACCGGGAAACGCGGCTGCTGACCGAACCGGAAGACGTGTCCGACACGCCGGTCGAGACCAAAGCCGAGGTCGTGGATCGCGAAGATGCCATTGAGGCAGGCAGTCAAGATGCGTAAGGCATTCTCAGAGAAGCAACCTCCTGCGATTGTCTTTCTGGTCTTTGCAGTTGTTCTGTTCGCGGCTGGCTGTACCGATGGCGCCTCGCCCGAAGTAACCGCCGTTGCTACCGTCCAGGGCGCATTAGAGGAGTGGTTGCAGCCAACGCCGACCCTAGTCCCCGAAGTTGCCACGGAAGCCGCCGCATCGCCGACCCCCACGGAGACGCCGACGCCGGGTCCCACGCCGACGGCAACGCCGTCGCCAACCCCGACGCCCCTACCGGCGGAGAACGTCGACATTGGGCAAGAGCGTTTATATTACGGCAATTTCGATGAAGCGGCGCGCGCTTTCCAGGCGGCGCTAAGTGTGCCCGGCGCGCTGACGCGCAGCGAACAGGAAGATGCCTTGTGGGGGTTAAGTGAAGCCTACCGGCGCGACGGGCGCCACGATGAAGCGCTCGAAGCATTAGAGCAGTTTACTGCCCTTGCCGAGAATGGTGAGACTGATGTTGGAGAAAACCCCGGCGTGCAGGCGCCGTCAGCAGGAGCAGGCGAGCGACTGGCCCAGGCCCATTTTCACGAGGCGGAAACACAACGCGCGCTTGGCGACTGCGCCGCCGCGATTACCGCCTATGAGGCTTATTTGCAGCTCAACGCCACCGTCGAAGCGTACATACAGCCACGAATTGCCGCCTGTCATCAGGAGTTAGGCGATGCGGCAGCGGCGATTGCCGCCTATGAAGCTGCCGTCGCCGCGCCGGCGCACCGCCTCGCCGAGGTCGACACGCGTTTACAGTTGGTAGAGTTGCATATGGCGAACGAGAACTACGCGGCGGCAATCACCCAATATGATGCCGTGCGCGACCTGGCGCAGACGGAGAACACAAAGGGAGAAATGACCTACCTCGCCGCCCGCGCCGAGCAGGAGGCAGGCAATGAGGCGACGGCGCACGAGCGTTTTCTACAGGGTGTGAACGACTTTCCGGGGAGCTACCATAGTTA
>CAYSMQ010000005.1:26470-34236 GCA_964432035.1 uncultured Ardenticatenaceae bacterium | reverse complement strand
ACGCGCTCTAACTTCATGCTGTAACGTCTGACGGCCTTCGTGCCCACGAAGACGGTGAAGAGGATGAAGAGCACCGCCTGCACCGCCGTGAGGCCGATTTCCACCAGATTATACTGGCCGCCGTTGATGCCACTGACGACGGTGAGCAAGAGGAGGCTCAGGATGTCGTCGACCACGGCGGCGCCCAGGATGATGCGCGCTTCCTGAGTTTGCAAGACGCCCATGTCGCCCAGCACCCTGGCGCTGATGCCCACGCTCGTGGCGACCATGGTCGTGGCCACGAAGGCCGATTCCAGGTCGCTGCGGCCTGAGAGCCACATGAAGGCGAATCCCAGGACAAAGGGAAAGATAATTCCCAGCACGGCGACAAGGTTGGCGCGCCCACGCACGGCCATCAGGTCGCGCACGCTGGTTTCCAGACCTACGAAAAAGAGCAGGATGATGACGCCCAACTCGGCGACGACGTCGAGCACGATGGTCACGGCGTGTTGCGCCGCTTCCTGGTCGCCGCCGAACAGATGGACCAGCGAGGCGTCGGGGACGCCGATCCAGCCCAGCGCGTGGGGGCCGAGGACGATACCCACCAGCACTTCGCCGACGATGCCGGGCTGGCCCAGGGCCACAAACAGCCGCCCTGTCATCTTGGCCAGCGTGAAAATAAGGAATAGGTCGATGAGGATGCTGCTGATACCTTCCATGGCAAAATCTCGTGTAGAAAGCCGCTCTCCGGATGGTTACGCCTGACCCATCCCGCGCGCAACACCGATGATCACCACAAACATCAGAAAGGATCCCAGCCGCTGGGCGAGGGCGCCGACGTAGGTAAAGGCGGCTGACCGCAACACCTTGTTCACGCCCTGGCGCTCGGCGACGCTGGCCAGCCCGGTTTGTTCCAGCATCTTCAATGCCCGGTCGCTGGCGTTGCGCTCTACCGGCAGTGTGATCATAGAGAAGACAACCATGGCAGCCAGCAGCGCGCCGCCGAGGGCCATGAGTAACGGAATTCCGAAAACCATGCCTCCCAGAAAAATGAACGAGCTCCATTGCGCGACTGCACTGAGGCGGTTTGCCGCAGTCGTGTGTACGCGCATGACACGGTAACCCTCGGCATCCTGCACGGCGTGCCCCACCTCATGGGCCACAATGCCCATCGCTGTCACGGAACTGCCATGGGCCACGGCGTCAGACAGGCGTAATGTCCTGGTCTGGGGGTCGTAGTGGTCGGTGAGATGGCCTTCCGCTTGCTCTACGGACACGTTGTTCAGCTCGTGGTGCGCGAGCAGATGTCTGGCCACATCTAGCCCGGTTGATCCGTGGGAGTTCGACTGCTTCCAATGCTCATCGTAGACTCTGCGCACGCGGGACTGAGCGTACCAGCCGAGGAGCGCCGGTAGGATTAGTAGTAGATACAATGGACTCATTGGAGTTCACCTCACTAGCTCAAGCAAGAAATGCGCTACCATAGCGCTTTTCTCTGTGACGGAAAGCACCTTCTACGCGTGTGAGGTGCTCGATACTCTGGGTTGTACAAGCAACAAACTAAGGATTGCCGCCCAGACCACGAGGCGCACCGACATCGCCGTGATGCTGTCAAGGGCAACGACAGCCTGGTAGAAGACAAGCAAGATGATCATCACTAGCGCATGGGCTGAAAAGGTAGCCACCGCAACATGCTTGGCCAGGCGATGACCTTTCCAGAGCAGCACGGCCGTGACAAAAACGGTCACGACGCCAACCGTAAAGTTGTAGACTGGTAGCCAATCAATCACATAGTAGTCGGGCATGACTCCTAGCAACACGCGCCCTCCGGCAAAGATAGCCATGGCGCCGATGATCAGGGCAAGCACAGTAGCGATTTTCGTTCTCGAGAGTTTCATTTCTAGTTCCTTCATCTTTCACTAATTGGTGCGATAAACGCACCCACTGCAATCATAGTAGGCCGCTCCCCTGCTGAAGCCTCCGGCTTTTATCGCGTTGGGCAACGACCTGCCCCGGCATTTATTCCATCAGTCCGGCGTCCAACAGCCGGCTGTGAATGTCATTGAATTCATCGGCCTCTTCTTGGGTAATCGTTTCTGCCCGGACGAGTTCGTCCAGCAACGCCGCTTGCACATCCGTCATGTTTTCGTCCATGCCCTCTATGCCCTGCGCTCGTCGCGTCTCGATAGCTGCGTGTACTTCGGCAAAGACATCCGCTTCGGCCCGGGTCAGAACGCCCTGAGCAATGGCCGTATCGAGCATCTCCGCCTCACGCGTTGCCTGTGTGGCAGGGTCAAAGGCTGCCCCGCCTGTTTCCGCCTGCGGCGTTGCCTCGCCGCTGCCCAGCGCGCGAACGTAATTGATCACGTCCCAGCGCGCCTGCTCGTCCAGCACACTTTTCCAGGCGGGCATCGACGAATTAAACGGTTCCATGGCCCCTCCTTCGCTAATGCGCCAGAAGAGATAGCTATCGCCCATCATCTGACTGGTACGGGCAATGGGCGCCGGCGCCGGATCCAGTCCCGAGCCGGTCGGGCCATCGCCCATGCCGCCATCCCCATGGCAAGAGGCGCAATGGGTTGTGAATACTTCCGCGCCACGCTGCAAAGAGGCATCGTCCGCTGTCACCGGGTTGGACAGCCCGGCATACTCCTCGGGAATAGGCGCGCTATGGCGGGCCATCATGCCTTCTGGTCGGCCCATGCCCATGCCCATACCGGGCGCGGCCGACGGCTCTTCGGCGACAGGTGCCGTTTCGCCGCAGGCAGCCAGCAATAGAAGAATTACCAGCAGACTCATTTGCTTCATGGAGTGTCTCCTTCCTGTTTCCTTCTCTTAGCAGCATAGCGCTGGATATTGCTGTGTACCACGACTTTTGTCGGATCTTGCACGGCAACGGGTCCAGCCCGGCGAGACGCCCGGCGTCCACCGGGACTTCACCGACCACGCAGGATAGGTGCCGCTTCCAACTGTCTACTATGCAATCCGCACCAAATTCGACCCTTGTCTCTTGTGCAAAATTAACAGTGGACAAACCAACGACCCTTCGATACACTCAAAAAAGTCGCATTGAGCGACCGTTGTTTAGAGATGCGCGGGCAATTTTGCTCGCGTTCGCAAATTCGTTAGTTTACAAACGCGTTGACCAGATGATTTCTGCCAACATCCTTATTATTGTCCTTCTTATTGGCCTGTTCCTTATTCTTATTAAGGAACTAAATATGCATGGGCAGCCAAGGATGTGATGGGTTAGAAACCACAAACACACAGGAATTCGAAGGGCTGTCTCCAGAGACAGCCCTTTTTTGTTTTTAGGCCAGGTACTATGAAACGCGCGACGTTCAAGTTCAAAGAGAATCAACAGCAGAATGGCTCCGCTTGCACTATGTGCTCCTCTGCCGCGCCATCGTGTGCCGCCACAGCCGCTTGTCCGCCCCTTGTGCGACAAGCGGCTGTTTTTATTCCACAATCCTATTCATTCCCCCACGAGGTATTCCATGCGTTCTGATCGTCTCAAAAGTGGCTACGATCGCGCCCCCGCGCGCGCCATGCTCAAAGCCGTAGGCTACAGCGACGAAGATTTGCGTCGCCCGCTCATCGGCGTAGCTAACACCTGGATCGAGATCGGGCCCTGTAATTTTCATCTGCGCCGCCTGGCCGCAAAAGTCAAAGAAGGTATCCGCGCTGCCGGTGGCACGCCCATGGAGTTCAATACCGTTTCCATTTCCGATGGCATCACCATGGGCACCGAAGGCATGAAAGCGTCGCTGATCAGCCGCGAAGTTGTCGCCGATTCCATCGAGCTGGTGGCGCGGGGCAACCAGTTCGACGCCGTCGTCGCCCTTTCCGGTTGTGACAAGACCATTCCCGGCACCATCATGGCCCTGGCGCGCCTGGATATTCCCGGGCTCATGCTCTACGGTGGCTCCATTGCCCCCGGCCGTTTCGAGGGCCGGGACGTCACCATTCAAGACGTCTTCGAAGCCGTCGGCGCTTACAAAGCAGGCCGCATGAGTGAAGAGCAGCTACACGCGCTGGAAGACGCCGCCTGTCCCGGCGCGGGCGCCTGCGGCGGGCAATTCACGGCCAACACCATGGCCACCGCCGCCGAATTTTTGGGCATTGCGCCCATGGGCAGCGGCAGTGTGCCCGCCACCGTGCCCCAACGAGACGAAGTCGCCGCCAACGCCGGTAAGCTGGTCATGCACATGCTGGAACGCGGCGTCTCCGCGCGCCAGATCATCACCCGGCAGGCGCTGGAAAATGCGATTGCCTCGGTCGCCGCCACCGGCGGCTCCACCAACGCTGTCCTACACCTGCTGGCAATTGCCCGCGAAGCCGGCGTGGAGCTAGACATCGAGGATTTCGACCGCATCAGCGCGCGCACGCCGCTTCTCGCCGATCTTAAGCCCGGCGGTCGCTTCGTGGCCCACGACTTGCACAAGGCCGGTGGTATCCAGCTCGTGGCCCGGCGCCTCGTGGAAGGCGGCTACACGGATGGCAACAGCGTCACCGTGACAGGGCGCACGCTGGCGCAAGAAGCGTTGACGGCGGAGGAAACGGAGGGGCAGGAAGTTGTGCGCCCGCTGGACAGCCCCATCAAGCCCAACGGCGGCCTGGTTATCCTCAAGGGCAATCTGGCGCCCGAAGGCTGCGTGATCAAGGTTGCCGGTCACGACATGCGCTACCACAGTGGACCGGCGCGCGTCTTTGACTGCGAAGAAGACGCCTTTGCCGCCGTGCAGGAGGGGCAGATTGAGGCCGGCGACGTCGTCGTCATTCGTTATGAAGGGCCCAAGGGCGGCCCCGGCATGCGCGAAATGCTGGGCGTCACCGCCGCCATCGTGGGCGCGGGCCTCGACGACTCCGTCGCGCTGCTCACCGACGGCCGTTTCTCCGGCGCCACACACGGCCTGATGGCCGGGCACGTGGCTCCCGAAGCGGCAAGCGGTGGGCCCATCGCCGCCGTCCGCGACGGCGACACCATAACATTCGACGTCCACGAGCGACGCCTGGACGTCGAGCTTTCGCCCGAAGAAATCGAGGAACGACTGGCGCAGTGGCAGGCCCCACCGCCACGATACACGTGGGGCGTGATGGCCAAGTATGCGCGACTGGTCAGTTCGGCGTCGAAAGGGGCGGTGTCGGGGTGAGGAAGAGATTGGATTGGAGATTAGAGATTGGAGATTGGGGATTGGGGATTGGTTGCCGTGAAAAATGCGCGGTCCGTCGTCTGCCGTCCGCCGTCTGCGGTCGCACAGGAGTTTGATTATGAAGAAAAGTGGCGCTGAAATACTATGGGAATGTCTGGTTCGCGAAGGCGTCGAGGTCGTCTTCGGCTATCCGGGCGGGGCCATCATGCCTGCCTACGACGCTATGCTCGACTATCCCGTGCACCACGTACTCGTGCGCCACGAACAGGGCGCCGCGCACATGGCCGACGGTTATGCGCGATCCACGGGGAAGGTAGGTGTGGCCATGGCCACCTCCGGACCTGGCGCGACCAACCTGGTCACGGGCATTGTCACGGCCATGATGGATTCGTCGCCCATCGTGTGCATTACGGGACAGGTAGCCGCCGGCCTCATCGGCGGCGATGCCTTCCAGGAAACGGACGTGACGGGTATTACGCTGCCCATCACCAAACACAACTTTCTGATCACCAGCGCCGACGAGGTCGCCGAAGTGGTGCGCGAGGCCTTTTACATCGCGCGCAGCGGGCGGCCGGGCCCCGTGCTCATTGACATCTGCAAGAACGCGCAAATCGAGCAAACGGAGTTCGTCTATCCCGAAGAGTGCAACATGCCCGGGTACAGCCCGCCGCGCAACGCGCCGGTGAAAGAGCTGAAACGGGCGGCGGAGCTCATCGATGAAGCCGAGCGCCCCGTGATTCTTGCCGGGCACGGCGTGCTCAAGTCCGGCGCCATGGACATCCTGCGCGACTTCGCCCTCAAGACGCAAACGCCGGTGGCTATGACGCTGCTTGGTCTGGGTGGGCTTCCCGCTTCCCACCCTCTCAGCCTGGGCATGATGGGCATGCACGGCGAAGCCTATTGCAACAACGCTATCCAGCAGGCCGATCTGTTGCTGGCCTTCGGCATGCGCTTTGACGACCGCGTCACGGGCAATCTGCGAACCTACGCGCCTCGCGCCCGCAAAATCCATGTGGAGATCGATCCCTCCGAGGTGCACAAGAACGTGCGCGTGGACGTGCCCCTGATCGGCGACCTGCGCACAGTGCTGGAAGACCTCATTGGCCACGTGCAACCCGGCGACCACGAAGAGTGGCTGGAGCAGATCGCCGATTGGAAAAAAGAAACGGTCGAACGCGACATCATGGCCTGGCCTGATGACGGTCTACTCTATTCGTCCCACGTCATCCGCGACATCTGGCAGTTTACAGAAGGCAATTCTATTGTCACCACCGACGTGGGTCAGCATCAGATGTGGACTGCCCAATATTACCAGTTCGAACAGCCTTACCAGCTCATTACCTCTGGCGGTGCGGGCACCATGGGCTTTGGCATGCCTGCCGCTATCGGCGCCTGGTTTGGCAACAGGGATCGCGAAATTTGGGCCATTGTCGGCGACGGCGGCTTCCAGATGACGCAGGCCGAACTGGCGACGGCGGTTCAGCAGCAAGCCAACATTAAGATCGCCATCCTCAACAACAGCTATCTGGGCATGGTGCGCCAATGGCAAGAGTTCTTCTTCGAAAAACGTTACTCCGCCGTATACATGGAAAATCCCGACTTCGTCAAGCTCGCCGAAGCGTACGGCATGCCCGCCCGCCGCGTCAGCAAGCGCGAGGAAGTCGACGACGCCATGCGCTTCGCCAGCCAAACAGAAGGCCCCGTACTCCTCGAGTTCGTGGTCGAAATGGAAGAAGCCGTCTTCCCCATGGTGCCCTCCGGCGCGGATTTGGATGACATGATCAGGCGGCCGATTAGACGTGGAGAAGTAGAAAGCGGAGATTAACAACAGAGATTAGAGATTGGAGATTGGGGATTGACGGTCAATCTCCAATCCCCAATCTCCAGTCCCCAAAGGATTCACCATGAGACAAACTCTCATCGCAATCGTGGAAAACAAACCCGGCGTGCTCAACCGTGTTTCGTCCCTGTTTCGCCGGCGCAATTTCAATATCGACTCGCTAAACGTGGGCCGCACCGAAGATCCGGCCGTCTCGCGTATGACCATCGTCGTCGACAGCCGGGATACAGAGGCGCGCCTCGTCGAGGCCAACCTTTATAAGCTGGTCAACGTCATCGACGTGCAGGATGTTACCAACCAGCCCGCGGTGATGCGCGAGCTGGCGCTGATCAAAGTGGAAGCGTCGCCCGCCCAGCGCGGAGAGATCGTCAGTCTGGCCAACATCTTCGATGCCACCGTCGCCGACGTCGGCGCTGACACTCTCGTCGTGCAGATCGTCGCCAGCGAAGATCGCATCAACAGCCTCATCGAGCTGCTGCGCCCCTGCGGCATCCTCGAAATCGTGCGTACCGGACACGTGGCCATGATGCGCGGCCGCGCCGATGGTGTACGCCACACCCCCGGCGCCGGGCCCGCCGTAAATGGCAACGGACGCAACCAACCCGAATCCAATCCCCAATCTCCAATCTCCAATCTCTAATTATCAAAAGGATTTCAAATGGCAACCATTTACTACGACAAAGACGCAGACCACAATCTCATCCGCAGCAAAAAAGTAGCCGTCATCGGTTACGGCTCGCAGGGCCATGCACACGCACTCAACCTCAAAGATAGCGGCGTTGACGTGGTCGTTG
>CAYSMQ010000005.1:0-26460 GCA_964432035.1 uncultured Ardenticatenaceae bacterium | reverse complement strand
TTGGCCTACGCGAGGGTAGCCGTTCCCGCGCCAAAGCCGAGAGCGACGGCCTTCGCGTAGACACCGTCGCCGGCGCCGCCGCCTGGGCCGATACCATCATGCTGCTGGCGCCGGACACCGTGCAGCCCCAGATCTACAGCGATCACATCGCCACGCACCTCAGCCCGGGCAAGACGCTCATGTTCGCGCACGGCTTCAACATCCGCTACGAAACCATAGAGCCGCCGCAAGGCGTAGACGTGAGCATGGTGGCCCCCAAGGCGCCCGGACACCGCGTGCGCGAGGTATATACAGAAGGCGGCGGCACGCCCAGCTTGCTTGCCGTCCACGCCGACGAAAGTGGCCAGGCCAAAGAAAATGCCCTGTCCTATGCCTGGGCCATTGGCGGCACGCGCGCCGGCGTGTTGGAGACAACCTTCGCTGAAGAAACGGAGACCGATCTCTTTGGCGAGCAGGCCGTGCTCTGCGGCGGCGTCAGCGCCCTGGTCAAAGCCGGATTCGAAACGCTGGTCGAGGCCGGGTACCAACCGGAAGTGGCCTACTTTGAGTGTCTGCACGAGCTGAAGCTGATTGTCGATCTCATGTACCAGGGTGGACTCAACTACATGCGCTACTCTGTTTCCGACACCGCCGAACACGGCGACTACACGGCCGGCGACCGCATTATCACCGAAGAAGCCCGCTACGAGATGTCCCAGATCCTGAACGACATCCAGAACGGTGAGTACGCGCGCAGTTGGATCGCCGAAAACGAAAACGGCCGCGAGTGGTTCGATGCCGAACGCCGTCGCCAGCAGGATCATCTCATCGAGCGCGTCGGCGCCGACCTGCGCCAGATGATGCCCTTTGTCAAACCGGTCACGATTAAACCTGGAGAGTAGAAGCGTGTAGCGTGTGAACTGTGGAATGTAGCGTGACCGTGACACCTGACACATGACACCTGACACATCCGTTAGGAGCATCCCATGACTGACAATTATGTACGAATTTTCGACACAACTTTGCGTGACGGTGAGCAATCACCTGGCGCCACGCTAACCTCGACCGAGAAGCTAGACATCGCCCGCATGCTGGCGCGGCTTGGCGTGGACGTCATGGAAGCCGGATTTCCCGCCGCTTCTCCCGATGACCTCGAAGCCGTGCGCCAGATTGCGTTGGAGGTGGGCAACAAGGAGCCCATGCCCGGTCGCCAGCCGCCCATCATCTGCGGCCTGGCCCGCGCCACCCGCAGCGACATCGACAAAGCCTGGGAAGCCGTGCGCCACGCCAAACGGCCGCGCATCCACACCTTCCTGGCCACATCTCCCATTCACATGCAGTACAAGCTGCGCCTGGATCCGGAAGAGGTCGTGGATCAGGTGCGCGAGATGGTGGCTTATGCCAAGCGCTATTGCGACGACGTGGAATTCTCGCCGGAAGACGCCGGGCGCAGTAACCCCGAGTTTCTGCACCTGGTTTTGGGCGAAGCCATCAAAGCCGGCGCGACGACGCTCAACATTCCCGACACCGTTGGCTACACGGTTCCCGAGGAATTTGGCAACCTCATTGCCGGCATCATGGCTAAGACGCCCGGCATCGAAGACGTCGTCGTCTCCGTCCACTGCCACAACGACCTGGGCCTGGCTACCGCCAACACGCTCGCCGGCATCAAGGCCGGTGCGCGCCAGGTGGAAGTGACGATCAACGGTATCGGCGAACGCGCCGGTAATACCTCCCTGGAAGAAGTAGTCATGAGCCTGCACACGCGGCGCACCAGCTACAACCTGGAAACGGGCGTCGACACCACCCAGATCACGCGCGCCAGCCGTATGATCTCCAACTACACCGGCCTTCCCGTGCAGCCCAACAAGGCCATCGTGGGCGCCAACGCCTTTGCCCACGAAGCCGGCATCCACCAGGACGGTATGCTCAAGCACGAGGAAACCTACGAGATCATGCGCCCCGAGACGGTCGGTCTGCAACACTCGGCCCTGGTCCTGGGCAAGCACTCCGGCAGGCACGCGCTCAAAGTGCGGCTGGCCGATCTTGGCTTTGAAATAGAGGACCGCGACGAACTGCAGCGCGTCTTCTTGCGCTTCAAGGAAGTCGCCGACAAGAAGAAAACGATAACGGACGCCGACCTGGAGGCCCTGATGGCCGACGAGCGCTACCAGCCGCGCGAGATCTTCCGGCTGGAAGGCATGCAGGTCGCCTGCGGCACCATGGGCATGGCCACGGCAACCGTGCGCCTCATAGGGCCCGACGGCGACACGCACATCCGGGCTGCCGTGGGTACCGGCCCTGTGGACGCTACCTACAAGGCCATCGACGCCATCGTACAGGCGCCCAACAAGCTGCTCGAATATGCCGTCCGTTCTGTCACCGAAGGCATCGACGCCATCGGCGAAGTGACCGTGCGCCTGGAGGCAGGCAACGGCGGCAAACAGACTCGTACCTTGCCACAGAGCGGTCGCCAGCAGACCCTCAGCTTCGGCGGACATGGCGCCGACACCGACATCATCGTCGCCAGCGCCAACGCTTACCTCGCCGCTCTGAACAAGCTGTTGGTCGCGACAGGACGATATGAAGCGGAAGAGGCAACAACAGAAACTGAACCAGTATTAGCAGGAGACTAAAGACTGGATGACTGGGAGACGACTTCAATCTCCAATCTCCAGTCCCCAGTCTCCAATCTCCCCAAACCACCATGACCTACCCTAAAACCCTTTTCGACAAAATATGGGACGACCATGTTGTGATCAGCGAGGAAGGCTCGCCGACCGTCCTTTACATTGATTTGCACCTCGTACACGAAGTGACCTCGCCACAGGCCTTTACCGGCCTGCGCCAACGGGGGCTCAAGGTGCGCCGTCCGGACCGCACCGTCGCTACCATGGACCATTCCACGCCTACCACCGGGCTGGAACTGCCCATGTTCGACGCCCAGGCGGCGCGACAGCTGGATCAGCTGGCGCAAAATTGCCGCGAATTTGGCATTCCCCTTTTCGACATGGAGAGCCCTGAGCGCGGCATCGTGCACGTCATCGGCCCCGAACTGGGTCTGACCCAGCCGGGCAAGACCATCGTTTGCGGCGACAGCCACACCTCCACGCACGGCGCCTTCGGCGCGCTGGCCTTTGGCATCGGTACCAGCGAAGTCGAACACGTGCTGGCAACCCAATGTCTGCTGCAAGATCGGCCCCAAACCTTTCTGGTTAATTTCGACGGTCACTTGTCGCCCGGCGTCACCGCAAAAGACATGATCCTGGCCCTCATCGCCAGGATTGGCGTCGGCGGCGGCACCGGACACGTGTTTGAATATGCCGGCTCTGCCGTGCGCAGCCTCTCCATGGAGGGGCGCATGACGCTCTGTAACATGTCTATCGAAGGCGGCGCTCGCGCCGGCATGGTCGCTCCCGACGACACAACCTTTGACTACGTCGCCGGACGCCAGTACGCGCCTCAGGGAGAGGCCTGGGAGAAAGCCCTTGCCCGCTGGCGCGCCCTGCCCAGCGACGAAGGTGCGCAGTACGATCGCACCGTGACCATCGACGTCGGCGACCTGGAACCGATGATCACCTACGGCACCAATCCGGGTATGGGCCTGCCCATCAGCCAACCCGTTCCCGATCCTGGCGCCAACGGCGACGCCGCCGGGCGCGCCTCGCTGGAAAAGGCCTTGCGTTACATGGACCTGCAGCCGGGACGCCCCCTGCTCGGTCACAAGATTGACGTTGTTTTCCTCGGCAGCTGCACCAATTCGCGCCTTTCCGACCTGCGCGAGGCGGCCCGCCTCCTGCGCGGGCGCAAAGTCGCTCCCGGCGTGCGTATGCTCGTCGTGCCCGGCTCCGAGAACGTGCGTCGCCAGGCTGAGACCGAAGGCCTGGACCGAATATTTACCGAAGCAGGCGCCGAATGGCGCAACGCCGGCTGTTCTATGTGCATTGCCATGAACGGTGACCAGTTGCGACCCGGACAGTACGCCGTCAGCACCAGCAACCGCAACTTCGAAGGCCGCCAGGGGCCCGGCGGGCGCACGTTCCTTGCCAGCCCACTGACCGCCGTCGCCAGCGCCGTGGCGGGCCACGTCGCCGATCCCAGGAGAATGCAATGAAGCCCTTTAAGACCTTGACTGCAACCGTCTTGCCTTTGCCCTACAATGACGTGGACACCGATCAGATCATTCCTGCCAGCTATCTCAAAGTAACCAGCAAGGACGGGCTGGCGCAGGGCCTCTTTGCCCGCTGGCGCTATATTTCTGAGGGGGAACCGGATCCCGATTTTCCCCTTAACCAGCAACAGTACCGGGACGCGCAGGTTCTACTGGCAGGTGATAATTTTGGCTGTGGCTCCTCTCGCGAGCACGCTCCCTGGGCGCTCCTGGGCTACGGCTTCCGCGCCATCGTCAGCACCTCTTTCGCCGATATCTTTCGCAACAACGCCCTGAAGAACGGCCTCCTGCCCGTCGCTATCCCCGCCGCTGCCCATCAGGAGTTGCTGGAACAACTACAAGCCAACCCCCAGGCCCCCGTCACCATCGACCTACCACAGCAAACCATCACCCTACCCGACGGCCAAACGGCGCCGTTTCCCATCGACAGCTTCAGCAAGACCTGTCTGCTGGAGGGGGTTGATCAGTTAGGGTACTTGTTGAAGCAGATGTCGAGGATTGAGAAGTACGAAGAGATTAGAGATTAGAGATTGGAGATTGGTGTTAATCTCTAATCTCCAATCTCCAGTCCCCAAGGACTGTATCATGTCCAACCCCATCCATATCTACGACACCACACTCCGCGACGGCGCACAGCGCGAAGGGATTTCGCTTTCGCTGAACGACAAGCTAAAGATCGCCCGCCGCCTGGACGAATTCGGCGTGCACTACATCGAAGGCGGTTGGCCCGGCTCCAACCCCAAGGACGAGGAGTTCTTTCGCGCCGCCCAGGACATCGAGTGGCAAAACGCGCGTGTGACGGCCTTTGGCAGCACGCGGCGCAAAGATTGTCGCCCTGAAGAAGATCCCAACATCCGCGCCTTACTGCAGGCCGGCACGTCTGTGGTCACCCTCGTGGGAAAGAGCTGGGATTTACACGTTGACGACGTCTTAGAGACCGATCCCGAAGAAAACCTGGCCATGATCGCCGATAGCGTCGCCTATCTCAAAGAGCAGGGCAAAGAAGTGATCTACGACGCCGAGCACTTCTTTGATGGGTACAAAGCTAACCCCGATTACGCCTTACTTACCGTACAGGTTGCCGCGCGCGCCGGCGCCGATACCGTGGTCCTTTGCGACACCAACGGCGGCTCATTGCCCTGGCAGATCGATCAGATCACGCGCCATGTGGCCCAGAACGTGGACGCGCCGCTGGGCATCCATACCCACGACGACGGTGGTTGTGGCGTGGCCAACACCCTTGCCGCCGTGGAGGCCGGCGCTGTGCACGTACAGGGTACTGTTAACGGCTATGGCGAGCGCGTGGGCAACGCCAACCTGTGCATCATCGTGCCCGATCTGCAGCTTAAAATGGGCAAGACGTGTGTGCCGCCCGAGCAATTGCGCCGCCTCACTGAGCTGGCCCGCTACGTCGCCGAGGTAGCCAACCTGCCGCACGGCAGCCACCTACCCTTTGTCGGCGACAGCGCCTTCGCCCACAAAGGCGGCATTCACGTCGCCGCCATGCGCAAGAATGAGGACAGCTACCAGCACGTCGATCCCACCCTCGTGGGCAACCGCCGCCGCACGATCATCTCTGAGCTGTCCGGTCGTGGCAACGTGCTGGACAAGGCAGACGAGTTCGGCATCGACGTCAATAGCGCGCAGGCGCGCCAGGTCGTGCAGCACGTCAAGAATCTTGAAGCCAGCGGATTCGCCTTCGAAAGCGCCGAAGCCTCGCTGGACCTCATGCTGCGCCGCTTGCAGCCTGAGTACGAACCGCCTTTTGAACTACTCGATTATACCGTTCTCGTGCGCCACAGCGGAGATGGGAGCGCCGTTGCCGACGCCACCGTCAAGGTGCGGGTAGGCGACCGCGTGCTACATACGGCTGCCGAAGGCAACGGGCCGGTCAATGCTCTGGATGGCGCTTTGCGCAAGGCCCTGGTCGACGTTTACCCGCGACTGGCCCAGGTCCGCCTTAGCGATTACAAGGTGCGAATTTTGGACAGCGATAGCGCTACTGCCGCCGTCGTGCGCGTGCTCATCGATACCGAAGATGGGCGCCGTCGCTGGAGCACCGTCGGCGCCAGCGCCAATATCATCGAAGCCAGCTGGCGCGCGCTGACAGACAGCATGGAGTTTGCCTTACTCAACGGCCACCGCAACGAGAACCCACATCAACTCGAAGGTGCAGATTAATGAACGCACACCTTGTCATATTGCCAGGAGATGGCATTGGAACCGAAGTGACCGCTGCCGCCGTCCAGGTACTGGACGCCGTCGCGGCTGCCTTCGACCATTCATTTAGCACAGAAGAGCGCCTGTTGGGTGGCTGCGCCATCGAGGCCACCGGCGTCGCCTTGCCCGACGAAACGCGTGATGCCTGTCTACAGGCCGACGCTGTGTTGCTGGGTGCTGTGGGAGGTCCCCAGTGGGACGATCCCACGGCAGACGTGCGTCCCGAGCAGGGCCTGCTAGGCATTCGCCAGGCCATGGGTCTCTATGCCAACCTGCGACCGGCAAAACCGCACCCCTCCCTGGTCGACGCGTCCCCCCTGCGCCCGGATCGTCTCCAAGACGTCGACCTGCTCGTCGTGCGCGAGCTCACCGGCGGCATCTACTTTGGGCAGCCGCGCGAACGTCGTCGCCAAAATGACGAGTGGGTGGCCCTGGACACCATGGTCTATAAAGAACACGAGATCCGCCGTGTGGCGCATCTGGCGTTTCAAATGGCGCGGCAGCGCCGGAGCAAGGTGACTTCCGTGGACAAGGCCAACGTCCTGGAAAGCTCTCGCCTCTGGCGACAGACGGTCGGCGAAGTCGCGGAGCAATATGCGGACGTGACCCTGGAGCACCTGCTGGTGGACGCAGCCACCATGTATCTCATGAGCCGCCCGGCGGACTTCGATGTCATCGTGACCACCAACATGTTCGGTGACATCCTCACCGACGAGGCTTCTATGCTTACCGGTTCGTTGGGCAATCTGCCGTCGGCCTCGTTGGGCGAGTCGCTAAACAGCCACAATCTACCGCGCGGTCTCTACGAACCCGTGCACGGCTCGGCTCCCGACATCGCCGGCAAAGGGATCGCCAATCCCATTGGCGCCATCCTTTCCCTGGCGATGTTATTGCGTCATTCGCTGGGTCTGGAGAAAGAAGCGACGGCCGTGGAAGCCGCCGTCGAACGCGCCCTGTTGGCCGGGCACCGCACCGCCGATCTGGCTCGGGACGGCGAAACGCCGCTGAATACCGCTGAAATAACAGACCTGGTTGTCAAAGCGCTTGGCAGCCAGACTAGATGAATGAACGAGGGAGTTAAGAGGAGAACGTCCCATGACGCTAAACTACTATCCCAAGAATGGACATAGTGGCGCTTCACCATATGCGACTGCCATGGGCAGTTCGTGGCGACGGCGTCACGTATCAACTCGCCTCTCGTCCCCATGTGTGTGGGTAAATGGCGAGCTGGTGCCCGTAGAGGATACGTCTGCGCAGGTACTGAATCCCGCCCTACACTATGGACCGGGCGCTTTAGAGGAGATCCGCTGCTACCAGACCAGGCGCGGTCCCGCCGTCTTCCGCCTCGAAGCTCATCTGCAGCGTTTCCTGCAGGCGACGCGCGCGTTGGGCGTAAACGATCTGCGTTACACACTCCTTGACCTGCGCCGCGCCGTACACGTCACCGTGCAGGTCAATAACCTTTCCGATTGCACCGTGCGGCCCGCACTCTACTTTGAACCCGACCTGGAACCGCACACGGAAAGCTACCACCCCACCATCGCCGTCGTTGCCGGTGACTGGCATGATCGAGACGATGATGCGCAGAAGGGGCAGGGAGTAAGCGCCATTGTTTCTTCCTTTGATCAGGTGCAGGCCAGCGTGGAAACGGGTCGCGGCAACTTCGACGGCCAACTTGCCAGCGCCATCACCGGTCGGTCCCTGGCCCGCGACGCCGGTGCGGATGTGGCCATCTTGCTCGATCCCCACGGCTATGTCGCCGGATGCGCAGGGCAAGCCTTGTTCACCGTGCACGACGGCGTTGCCTACACGCCGCCCCAGGCCGCCGCGTTGACGGACGTGGCGCGTAACACGGCCCTTACCTTGCTACAGGATTCTGGCGTGCGCGTGGTCGAAGATGCTCGGCTCACCAGCGAGCAACTCTACGCTGCAGACGAACTATTTCTCTGTAGCGTCACCAGCGAAGTCGTTCCCGTGCGCCAAATAGACGGGCGCGATGTAAACAACGGGCGGATTGGCCCCGTGGTCCATTCTCTGCAGCAACTTTACGCTGACACGGCGCGCGGGCACGGACGCCGTTCCCGCGGCTGGCTGGAATACGTGATGATGGAGCCGCTGTTTTAACTTCGCTTCGCTTTCTCTAGAAATCGGATGTCTTTACTTGAGCCCCGCTCGCCTCATCGATGCTAGAGACATCCGATTTCTCTTGCTAGAAACCAGTTCCACCGCCAAAGATCTCCCAAACCCGCAAATCTTAACGCATTTCCAACGCGAACGGGCGATTTCCGCTTGAATTTTATAGAACATATGTGCTAATATTTGTCGCATAAATCCTATATCGCACCGTCCTTGGGCCGCTGATGGCCGGGATTCTTGTCGTAGGACAACGATCCCGGCTTTTTCGATCCCAGAGACCGGGTGCAGCATCCGTTGTCAGGGCTCAGCAGGGTGTGGCTGCATTGTCGTTCACCTTAATCGTCTCAGGAGGAACCAAACAATGGAGAAACAACCGTCCTCGCTGGCAGAACGCATCTGTGCCAATCCTCATTGCCAGCGTCGCGACATTGCCGCGCGCGACCGTTGCCCGACCTGTTACGCGTTTCTGTACCGCAATGGTCGCGATGCAAGACCGGAGGAGATGGGCAACCGCTATCGCGTGGAAAAGCCTTGCCAGAACTGCAAGGAGCGACCCATCCGCGCGCGGGGCCGTTGCTACCGCTGTTACAGGTATTGGTGGCGTACCGGCCGCGAGCGCCCGCCGCTCCACCTGACCGGATCCAAGGGCTTGTGCGCCAATTGCAGCCGGCGCCCGTCCTACCGCAAGGGCCGCTGCCGTAGCTGCTATGCATACCTCCAACTGCACCAAGAAGACAAACCTGGAGCCTGATCATGTCCGCGCCGTACTTCGTCATTCTTGATAACACACTGGTCAATGAACCGCTCGCCCCGGGCATTCCCTACTGGGTCTATCCCCTGAAGTCCTTACCAACGCGCGCCACGAGCGAGCAGTTCGTCGAAGACGTTCTCTACCAATCAGAGTTGTGGGCCAATTCCGGGTCAAAAGACAGTTGGGTCAGCCTGCGCCTTCTGGCCTGTCGCCATATGTGCTCTCGTTGCGGGCGGCTTTTAACCCGGCTGTTGGTGGACGACGGGCCGGTGATGCACGTCGTCTGGTTTATCGCCAAAAACCCCTACCCGCAATTCATGGGCCACCAGGCTGCCTTGCGTCTGGGCTTCTGGCACAGGGAATACCTCGAGCATCGTTGCCAGAGGAACTTCTTCGAACCCGCTACGGCGCCTGCCGAGGAGTAGGCGGGCACTCATGAAATGTTTAGAATAGCCCAAATAACGGGCCAATACTTGATTGCGCGGGGGAAAGCGAGTATACTGTTTCTAGCTCCCCGCCCAGAGGTGGTACGGAACGCGCCCGCGTAACCGGCCACCTCATTTTCTTTTAGAACGTAACCATCCCCAACAGCTGCCAGATCCAGATAACCCCAAAGCTCAACAACAGAATGCCGATGACATCCAGCACAATGCCGCGCTTGAAGATGTCTTGCACGTCGAAGAGTCCGGTGGCGTAAGCCATCATCGTCGGCGGGGTCCCCACCACGAGAGCAAAGTCGATGGAAGAGGCGATGGCAATGACCACCACTAAGAGGCGCGGATCCAGATGCAAGATCTGTGCCAGTGGGATTGCCAGGGGAATGAGCATTGCCGCGCAAGCCGTGTTGGAAATGAAGGCTCCGATAACCAGCGTCAATCCTGCCACGAGGAAGACGACGAGAAGCGGTGGAAGAACCACCAGGCCGGTCAAGTGCAGCGCGATCCAGTCAGAAACACCGGTCAACACCAACACGTTGCCCAGCGCCAGCCCTCCGCCAAACGTCAGCAGCGCGTTCCAGTTGATACGGTTCAAGTCGTCCTTTTTGATCGTCTCAAACAAGAAGAGGACCAACACACCACCCAGGGCCACGATTGCCGTGTGCACGTTGTGCCAGCGATCCGTCAGCCACAGTGCAATAACGACCGCAAAGACCACGAACAGCAACTGTTGGTCGCGCGAGAGCGGACCCTCGTTCTTGAGCTCGCGCTCGTAGATAGCCCGGTTCAGGTGCGACCCGACCTGATGGAACTTGACGCGGAAGACGAGCATCAGGTAGACCCAGATCACGGGGATCATGATTACCACCATGGGCAGCCCGTATGCGAACCAGTCGGCAAAGCCAAAGTTCGTTCCGGTCAGATCGTTAAGAAACGTCATGGCCAAAATATTGGCCGGCGTGCCGATCGCAGAACCGATACCGCCGATCGTCGCCGAATAGGCAATAGCCAGGATCAGCGCGCGACGGTATCCGGTTGGCTGCCCGTCGTCGGGGATCTTCTCCAACACGGCGAGCGCGATGGGAATGATAATGGCTACGCTTGCCGTGTTCGACATCCACATTGACAGGAACGCCGTCAGGGACATCATCGTCACCATGAGAAACGCCGGTTGCAGGCTGGCGCGGCGCAGAATGTTCAGGGCGATGACGCGGTCCACGCCCGTGCGGCGCATGCCTTCGGCGAGCAGAAAACCGGCGAAGAAGAGGACCACGATGGGATGAAAGAATGGTTGCAGCACCGTCTCCGGCGCCGAAATTCCAGCCACGACGACCACCACCGGAATAACCAGCGCGGCGGCTGCCAGAGGCACCAGTTCGGTGACCCATAACATGGCCACGCCAAAGAGCAGGGCCAGAGAGACTTGCGCGCCGTAGGGAATGATCATCGAAAACGTGTACCATTCGCCGTCGCGCCCCGTCGGGGGCAGCGTCTGGCGGTATCCCTCTCCCACGATCACCGAATCGACGTTTTCCAGGTTCAGGTCAACCGCTTGCTGCCCGGCGTCTGTGACGCGCATCTGGTAAGCAATTCGGCTACCCGGTTCCTTCACGTAGGCGTCTGCGCCCCTGATTTCGACCTGGTACTCTCCAATCTCCTGGGTAACGCTTTGAGCCTGCCCCTCGTCCTCTCCCAGCACAAATGGAAAATCGACGGTGTAGCTCTCTCCGTCTAGCCTTAGTTCCAAATGCGCTGAATAGGTCCCCGCCGCCAGATTCCCCGGACCTAGCCAATAACCGAACGCTGCCAACAGTAGTACGACAAGCAGTTTAATCTGCTTGCCCCAGGCGCCGGCAGCCTGTGCCAGCTGCCGCATCCTTAGCTGCAATGAGCGTGTTGCTGTTTGCCGCTGCAAGCTTTCCGTTTTATTCATTTGTCGTCCAATCTCATAGAAATCGGATGTCTCAACTGAGACGGCGCTCCCGGGAACCGGCAGCTAAGACGTCCGATTTCTCAGTGGGATGCTAAACTTGATCGCGTGCAGTGTAACCACACTGCACGCGATCAAGGTAGTATCAATATGCATAGCTGCCACATGATCTTTGTCAGTTATTGTAAAAGCCGGAAACCCACTCTATACTCTGGATGATCGGTAATCATACGCCGAGACAAAGCCGGGACGACAAAGGCAACAGGGTAAAAAAGAGTCAATATGGCAAAGCCCGTAATTGTGATCGTCGACGACGAACCACACGTATTAAATAGCATAGAACGGGACCTGCGAAAGTATTATCGCAACTCCTACCGCCTGATAAAGGCGCTGAGCGGGCAGGAGGCGTTGCAGGCCACACGCTCACTCAAACAGCGCAATGCGCAGATTGCGCTCTTTCTGGTCGACCAGCGCATGCCCAAAGTAAGCGGCACCGATTTCTTGCTGGAGGCGCGCCGCCTCTACCCGGATGCTGCCCGCGTCTTGCTCACGGCATACGCCGACACCGAGGCTGCCATCACCAGCATCAATAAGGTCGAGCTCGATTTCTACCTTATGAAGCCCTGGGATCCGCCGGAGGAGAAGCTCTATCCCGTTCTCGACGACTTGTTGGACGATTGGCTGGCGAACGCCACGATTCCCTATGATGGCATACGCGTGGCCGGCACGCTTTGGTCCGCCAAGAGCCACGACATCAAAGATTTCCTCGCCAGCAATCGCATCCCTTACAAGTGGCTGGACATCGAGCGCGACGACGAAGCGCGCGCGCTGGTGGAATCGGTCGAAAACGAACGCAACTTGTTGCCCGTCGTCTTTTTCCCGGACGGCGAGGTCCTGATCGCCCCCGAAAATCCGGAGCTGGCCCGCCAATGTGGCCTGCGTACCGAGGCCAGCGATACCTACTATGACTTCATCATCGTCGGCGCCGGTCCAGCCGGGCTGGGCGCTGCCGTCTACGGCGCTTCTGAAGGGCTAAAGACGCTACTGATCGACAAACACGCGCCGGGGGGCCAGGCGGGCACCAGTTCGCGCATCGAGAACTATCTGGGATTTCCTCGCGGCATCAGCGGCGCCGATCTGGCGCAACGCGCCATCCAGCAGGCCAGCCGCCTGGGTGCGGAGTTTCTCAATGCACAAGAGGTCGTCGACGTGCGCGTCGAAGAGCCCTATCACATCGTCATCCTCGCCGATGGCACAGAACTAACCTGCAAGTCGTTATTGTTGGCTACGGGCGTCACCGTGCGCCGCCTGGAAGTGCCGGGCGTGGAAGAGCTCACCGGTGCCGGCGTTTACTATGGCGCAGCGGTCACCGAGGCTGCCTATTACAAGAATGAGCATGTCTTTGTGGTCGGTGGCGCCAACTCTGCCGGTCAGGGCGCTATGTTCTTCTCGCGCTATGCCGGCAAAGTCACCATGCTCGTGCGTGGACCCTCGCTGGCGCTGGAGATGTCCCAATATCTGATCGATCAGATCGAGGAAACGGACAACATCGAAGTCTGTACACACACCGAAGTTGTCGAAGTGCACGGGGAGCGTCGCCTGGAGGCGCTTACGTTAGTAAACAATGTCACTGGTGAGACAGAAAAAGTATCGGCCGCCGCCCTCTTTGTCTTCATTGGCGCCGTGCCGCACACCGAAATGGTTACTAATCTTGTCAAACGCAACGAGGCCGGCTTCATTCTCACCGGCCCCGAGATCTTTGAGAGCCAGGACAAGCGCTCCGGCTGGACCCTGAAGCGCGATCCTTATCTCTTAGAGACCAGTGTGCCGGGGATATTTGCCGCCGGCGACGTTCGTCATGGCGCCGTGCGCCGTGTTGCCTCGGCCGTGGGGCAGGGAGCCAATGCCGTCAACTTGGTCCACCAATACCTGAAGACCGTCTAATCTGGCTCGATTGGCAGGGAGATCTGGAACCGCGTATCTCCCGGTTCCGAATGCAGCCGGATTTGCCCGCGATGCTCTTCGGTAATAATGCGGTAGACAATGTCCAGACCGATGCCCGCGCCGCTTCCCACATCCTTTGTCGTAAAAAAAGGCTCGTAGATTCGCTGCTGGATCTCCGGCGGTATTCCCGGCCCGTTGTCCGCGATCTCCACGACAATGGAATCTTCCTCGCGCCAGGTTCGTACCGCCAGCCGTCCCTGTCCCTCCATGGCATCCACCGCATTATCTATCAGATTAGTCCATACCTGGTTTAGGCGGCTGCCAAGCGCGGTAATGTGCGGTAGGTCCTCGGCGTAATCTCGCTCAACTTCTACATCCCTGAGTTTATAGCCCATAATCGTCAACGTGCTCTCCAGCCCCTCATGCACGTCCAAGTCCTGCACCGGCGAGCGATCCATGTAGCTGTAATCTTTCACCGCACTCACCAGCTCGCAGATGCGTGACGTGCTATGTTCCATCGTGCGCAGCAGCGAGCGCACCGAAAGCATCCCTTCCAGCCAGGTCAACGCGTGCGCCAGGCGCGGCTGCCCCAGCCGCTCGGCGATGGCCTGCAGCTGTTCGGTATCGACCCGCGCGTTTACCAACGCCGGCGCCAGTCGCCAGCTGTCCTCAATGCCCTGCTCGTCAATCCACGACGCCAGCGCTTCCTCCCGGTCACTGCGCGCCAGCGGATCTAACGGTTCCGGTTTCGCCGCGCGGGTCACCAGCGTGTCTTGCAGTTGCGTCAGATAAGCTGCCTCCTCGCTACTCAGCCCCAATTCGTTAAGCTGGAAGACGAGCGCCTGCAACGTGAGCAATGCTTCGGGCAACTGTTGCACGGCTCGCAGACTGGCCGCCGCCGGGTTGTTTAGCTCGTGGGCCAGTCCGGCCGACAACTTACCCAGCGCCGACAGCTTTTCATGTTGCTGCACCGTCGCTTCCGTAGCGCGCAGACGCTCCGCCATTGTCTTTAAGATGACGCGCACGATGGGTGAGGCGTCCAACGATTCCTCAAAAAACGCCTTGGGGTAAAGTAAGATGCGGCTGTCTTTTAGGGCGCGCACCGTCGCCGAATGCGGTTGTCTGGTGAGTAGTGAGATTTCGCCGACAAAGGAGCCCGGCGGTATCAGCCCGAGCAACGTCTGGCGCCCGGCAATCTCCTTCGCCACCTCCAGTTCACCCTCGAGCACCACGACCAGGCCCCGCGCCGCTTCACCCTCCTCCAGGATGACCTCGCCGGCGGCGACGGTCATCTCCTTGCCAAGGCGAAACAGCTGCCGGATTTGCTCTCTGTCAAGACCCTCAAAAAGCGAAATATTCGCGACCCGTTCCTCCATATGCCGTTCTCTCCAGTAGTGTGCGTACCCTTCCCGGTCAACCCAGGCTGATATCCAGGTACAGCATGATCATAACCCCGGCCAGCGTGCCCATCGTCGCCAGTCGCTCGTGCCCGGTACGATGCGTCTCAGGGATAATTTCATCACTTATGACGTACAACATAGCGCCTGCAGCGAACCCCATGGCGTATGGTAACAACGGCTCTGCAAATTGAACCGCCCACGCCCCCAACAACGTAAGTGGAACTTCTACCAGGCCCGCGCGAAAACCCACAAAGCTGGCATACGCGCGCGATCCCATGCCCGCGTTCAGAGATGAGACGGCCACGGCAAACCCCTCGGGAATGTTCTGAATACCGATGGCCAACATCAAGGCCAGCGCGTTTCCCAGATTTCCCGAGCCAAAACCCACGCCTACCGCCAGCCCTTCGGGCGCGTTGTGCAGCGTGATGGCCAGGATAAACAGCCATACCGCGTGCAACCTGTCCGTCTCCGGGCCTTCGGGGCCCCGGGACGGGTGTAGATGCGGCACCCATCGATCGCCGCGATCGAGCACGACTATACCCAACACCATGCCCACGATCACAGAAAGAATGCCGCCATACTCGATTCCCGGCAAGATCAGGCTGGTGAAGCTCGCCGTGAGCATGACGCCTGCGGCAAAGCCCAGGGCCACGTCGAGGAACCTCTGCGAGGGACGGCGCCAGATCAAAACTGCTAGGGCGCCAAACAGATTGAACGCTGTAATGATTAGACCGCCCACCAACCCCTGCCAGATAGGGTTGGGTCCCGCCAATGTCAGAAACGCATCCTGTATCCAGGTGGAAATCATAGTAACGGACCTTGTAAACCTTTTGTCTGTTCAGCCCTCAGAATGGCGAGCTGCCCAGACCCGAATAGCGCGACGCCTTCAGTCCCATTGATTATCTTAACCACTTTGCGTATAAAAGAAAGGGTGCTGGCGGTCTATTCGCACACACTGTTTGAGCGTTCTGTTAGGGTAGAATTGAGGTATTTCCATGAGTGACGTCAAGCAAAAAACGGCCTGGATGTGGCTTTCCGGCGACGCCCTGCGCGGGCTTTCCTTCGACCGCGACGACCGCGCCCTGACCTGGATCTGGCAGGCCGGCTGTCACTGCGCCGACGAAGACGAAATTCGACAGACGGTCGAGGAGTTCCACCGTAACGGCGCCCCTTCGCTGGTCGGCCCTTTGCCCGATGACGTCGCCGCAGAGGTGCGCGTCGTGCTGCAAGGTTAGCCTCCTATGACCATACACGCCGCAAAGTCGACCCGTGTCGCCTGATCCCGAGCGCCTCCTGTTAGCCCTGGACTTTGGGGGCACCAAGCTCAGCGCTGCCATTCTCGAAGATGGGCAATCCACCTGGCGTGACTTGAGCCGCACCTTTTCCCCCCCTGACGCCGATGCCGCCTACGACGTGCGCACCATGGTGCAAATGGCGCGCGAACTGCTGCAATCGCAGCGTCCCGCCGCCATTGGCGTCAGCTTTGGCGGCCCTGTGGATTTTGAGCGCGGCGTTGTCCGCCTTTCGCACCACGTGCCCGGCTGGGAAGAGACGCCGCTCGCCCAACAGCTCCAGGATGCCTTCGATGCCCCGGCCGCCGTCGACAACGACGCCAACGTCGCCGCCCTCGGCGAGCAGCGCTTTGGCGCCGGTCGCGGATTGCAGCACCTGCTTTACGTAACCGTCAGCACAGGCGTCGGCGGCGGCTGGATCTTGAACGGTCGTCCCTGGCATGGCGTGCAAGGCATGGCCGGCGAAATTGGGCACACCGTCGTCGATCCTCGCGGCCCCCGTTGTCTTTGTGGTAGTCGCGGTTGTGTTGAGCGCCTGGCGTCCGGGCCTTATATGGCTCAAGATGCCCGCCGGCGCATGCAGGAGGACGCCGGCCAGGGGCCCGTGCTGCGCCGCTTGTCAGACGGCGACCTGAAAAAAATCACGGGTGAGCTATTGAGCGAAGCCGCGGCCGAGGGCGACTCGCTGGCACAAACGCTGCTGGATCGTAGCGCGTGGGCGTTAGGGACAGGCATCGGAAACGCCGCCAATCTCGTAAATCCGCAACGCGCCATTCTCGGCGGCGGGGTGACTAAGGCAGGAGAGCGCTGGTGGCAGCGGGTGCGAGATACGGCGAACGCCGTGACCCTGCCTGAAGTGAACATCGAAGTCGGGCCCGCCGAACTGGGCGATGACGCGCCACTGTGGGGCGCCGTCGCCCTGGCGCAAGACCTTCTCTAGCAAACAAACAGGGCCTGCTAGAAAAAACAGGCCCTGTAAGAAACCTAGATAAGAGGCTTACGCTTCAAGCGCGCCCAAATCAGTTGGCAGCCACCGTGGCGACCGGATAGCCTCCCGCCGTCCATTCTGACATGCCGCCCTTCAGGCTCACCACATCTTCGTAGCCATAGCTCCACAGGATGGCCATGGCAATGGTCGAGCGATGACCGCTGCCACAGACGACGGCGATAGGCGCCGTCTGATCCTGAGGCCATTCCGCTTTGCGCGTGATGAACTCTTGCAGGGGAATCAGCACCAGCTCCTCGTCCTCAATAGCGCCGTTTTCCGCGACCTCTTCGGCCGTGCGCACGTCGATGACGATAGTTTCCGGAGTCTCCATCAGCTCCGTCGCCAGAGCGTCGGGCGCGATGCCGCCAAAACCGTCGGGAATACCGGCGAGCATTTCGCCGATGGCGGCGACGAGCGCCGCATCAGGTGCGGCGGCGTCTAGAACCATGGCCTCGGAAGGCAACCCTTCGGACACTTCGTAGCCGGCTTCTGCCCACCCGGTAAAGCTACCACCCTTCAGGCAGAGCACGTCTTCCCAGCCCATTGCTTCCAGAGCCGCGCTGGCGATTGCGCAGCGCCAGCCGCTGGCGCAATAGCTCACGATAGTCGTGTCAAAGCTAGGTAGCAGATTCACATTGTTGGCGACCTCGCGCAGCGGAATGTGCACCGCGCTCGGAATGTAGCCGTTCTCTTCCAGCTCTGCCGTCTCGCGCACATCCAGCAGGAAGGGAGGCGGGTCCTCGGCCAGGAGCATATTGAGCTCATCGGGCGATATCGTATTGTAGCCTTCCATATCGGCGATGAACGTGTCAAAGGCTGTATCCAAATTGACCGCAGGCTCGGGCGCTCCCACTGTCGGGTAGCCGGCGTCGGCCCACGTGCCATAGCCGCCTTTCAAACTATAGACGTCGTTGTAGCCGTAGCTGGCCAAAATGGGCATGGCCATCGTCGAACGGTGACCACTGCCACAATAGACGACAATCTGCGCGTCCTTGTCGGCCGGCCACTGCTCGCGCTGCTGGACAAACTCCTCGATGGGGATGAAAGTCACGTTTTCGGCGTCCAGCGACCCTTTCTCTTCCACCTCGGCTGCTGTGCGCACGTCGATGACGATCAGGTCCGGATTTTCCACGAGCAACGTGTTTAGCTCTTCGCCTGTGATACCGCCAAAGCCTGCGGGGACGCGGGCCAGCATGTCGCGCATAGCCAATACCATGGCCTCATCCGGCGCCGCTTCGGCGAGCACCGGCGCCGCTTCGGGCGTGCCTTCGACGATGGGATACCCTGCTTCCACCCAGCCGCCAAAGCTTCCACCCGTCATGCTGTGCACGTTCTCCCAGCCCAGTGCTTCCAGGGTTGCCATGGCGATCGTGCTGCGCCAGCCGCTACCACAGTAGGCAACGATGGGCGTGTCGAACGCGGGCAGCTTGTCCAAATTGTCGGCCAGTTCCAGCAATGGGACGTTCACAGCGCCTTCGATCCAGCCATTTTCCTCCAATTCGGCCTGGCTGCGCAGATCTAACAGGAACGGCGGCTCTTCAACCAACATTTCGTTGAGCGCGTCTGGACTGATCGTTCCATAACGCTCCATGTCCACGAGGAACTGCGTAAACGCCGCGCTGAGCTGGTCTTCCCCGGCTGCCGTCACTTCGGCAACCTCTTCTTCAACCACCGGTTCCTCTGCTACCTCTGGTGCGCTTTCTTCGGCAGGTTCCGCGACCTCTGGTTCTGAGACCTCTGGTTCTTCGACCACGACCGCCGGCGCTTCCTCTTCAACCGGCGGGGCTGCCGTGTCGCCGCCGCAGGCTGCGAGTAAAAGTGCAAACACGAGTACAAATGTCAAAAACCAAAACTTATTTCTCATCTGAAAATTCTCCTCTTTAAAATCCGACGACCGACCGTAGCTGCGGACCGCCAGGCACAAGGCGCCAGGTCGTCCGCCGTCTGCCGTCCGTCGTCCGTCAAGGTATCTCCTCCGTGGAAGTGATACTGTTTGTCGATGTAATGGTCAGCGTAGATGTAATTGGCGCCGGGATCTCATCCACGATTACCGCACGGTTCGCCTCAAGTTCCACCGGCGCTACTTTGTCGGCGGTCAAGAACAAACTCTCGTTGCCGTGACAGGCCTCGCACGACGCGTTCTGCGGCGTATCCCGCTGGATGTTATGCGGGGTAGCGTAGGCCCACGTCGGCAGCGCCTCGAAAAAGGGCAGCAAATCTGGACCGTAGAAAGCAAAGCTGTCTTCGGCAATAGGTACATGGCGCACGGGAACGTAATCATAGGGCCGGTCAAAGCTCTTGCGCGGGTTCCGACCGATCAAAAACGTCTGGTAGGAACCGTCCGTTCTAAAGAACGGTAGCCCGGTATCCTCGCTTAACTGCACGTGACAACCGTCACAACTGGTGTATGAAATGGAGTGGCACACCTGGCAGGAAAGGTCGCCGCCGTGCGCCGCGTGCATTTCGATGCCATCCGTGCCCACGCTCGCCGTCACGTGACAGGTTTCGCAGCGAGGACTCTGCGCGCCGTCGTAGCGATGATTTGGTGGCGGCAGCGTTGCTCCTTCCGGCGCGGTATGGCACTGTTCGCAGTTCCCCGTCTGCCCGTGCATTTCTGCACCACTATGGCAATCCACACAGCTCATACGCCCCTGCCGGAAGTGTACGTCTGCCAGCAGACCTTCATGTTTTCCTAGATACTCGTTACCCACACGACTGCCGTGACAGGCGGTGCAGTTGCGCGTCATCGACGGTGTGGCGTTGAAACTGTGCCCGTCGATCAGACCGCCGCCCACCGATCCGGGCTGGCTGACGTGGCAGTCGCCACAACCGGCGTGGCAGTCGGCACAATGGTTGTTAAACATCTCTCCCACTGCCGCGTGCGCTTCGGCAGCGTCTGCCTCCGTCAATTCTGTGACGCCCATCCGTTTTTCCAGAACAGTCCAGTAGCCCGCCATGTTGTTGTGCAGACTGTGCTCGTTCATGGCCAAAACGTCGGGATGACACTCTCCGCAGGTCGCCTCCGCGTCACGGCTAGGGTCGGCAACCAGTCCTTCATGCGCCGCTTCTTTGTCGGGCACAGACCGACCGCCATGGCACGTGGTACAGGCAATTTGCCCATGCACCGTGTCCGGAAAGATTTCGGCGTTTACCAAGACCTTCTCCCATGGCTCCAACGGAGCCACCTCTCCACCTCAGCCTTCGCCTTCGCTTTCTTCTACGACCTCTTCTTCAGGATCCGCCGTGGCAATCAGCTGCTCTTTGTCGCTATGACAGTCCAGACAGGTGTCACTGTCTTCTTCGGCCTCGGCGATTTCTTCGATCTCCGCAGGAAGTGACTCGCCGATCTCAGTAGAACTTGCGGCGGCGACCGTCGTTTGCGGCTGGGGCGCACCGGCTCCGGGCGTTATTGTCGCTTGTGAGTCGGCCTTACATCCTGCTATCAGAAACAAACCTATGAAGGCAGCTATCAGCCAGAGCCGCTCCAATACCTTGCTCTTCAAGTGCGTTCTCCTTATCGGATTCCCCCGATGGCTTCCCTCTTTATTGTGGCGCCCACCCCCTCAAAGCTATGTGTGGATGCCACTTTGTGACGAATTTCACTAACAGTATAAACGTTGACCGGGGAAAATCAATGCCAGCGCCCCCTTTTGCTTATAGGTTTTTCTTCTAGCCCATATAAGCAAAACCAATGCTGTGCGTCCTTTTGCCTATTGAACAGACAATCGTTTCTTGTTACAATTTTCACAATCAGAGGGGGAACCAATGGCTGATATACATCGCCTCGAAGTTTTTCTGCTTGCTGCAGAGACCATGAATTTCACAGAAACGGCGCGCAGGTTGCACATGACGCAGCCTAGCGTCAGCCAGCATATCCAGGCGTTGGAGCAACATTTCGACATCGCGCTCTTCGACCGTGCCGGACGATACCTGGAGTTAACGGAGGCCGGCCGGGAGCTGGTGCCTTTGGTGCGCGAGCTCGTCCGTCAATGGGTACGTATAGAAGAAACGATGGAAACGATGAAAGGGGAGGTCGCCGGGCATCTGCTCGTCGGTTGTAGCACGACGCCCGGCAAGTATGTGCTTCCCCAATTGCTGACGCAGTTCCACGCGCTCTATCCCAAAGTCAGGGTGTCGTGCCACGTCAGCTCGCAGGAGCATTCGTTACGCATGTTGTCTGATGGCGACGTGCATTGCGCGCTTGCCAGCGCACCTCACACCTACAACGACGAAATTGGACTTAACCGCCTGATTATCGATCCCATTAGCCTGATCGCGCCGCTTGAGCATCACTGGGCCACTCGCGGGACCATTGAAGCGGACGACCTTTACGAGGCACAGTTCATCATGCGCGAGGAAGGATCGGGCACGCGGGATGCCGTGCGCGAGGCGCTGGCGGACGCCGGAGTGGTGGAGTCGGATCTGGAAACCCTGATCACACTCGGCAATTCTGAAGCGATCGCGCTGGCGGTCCAGGAGGGCCTGGGCGTCGGATTTGTTTCAGAAGTCGTCGTGTCACGCCTCGTCGCCGAGCGCGTGGCAGTTATAACGATCCAAGGCGTTCACATCGCCCGTGATATCTACTTTTGTCACAATGTTCGCCGGCCCGACACCATGGCTCAGGCTGCCTTCCGTGAATTTGTTCTCCAACAGTCACATGCGGAAGAAGACGTGCCAGACAAGAATAGACCGGCGAAGCTCTAACCAAGGGGAGGAGGCCATTATGAAACTTACATTCCGCGGGTGCTCTGTCGCCGTCGCTTTAACATTCGCACTATTCATGCTTGTGCTCAGCTCGAATTTCGCTCGGGCGGCGCCGCTCTTACAAGAAGAGGACGAGCCGGTCGCGACGCCCGAGGTGGGCGCGCCTGATTGCCAATCCTGTCACCTTGACGTGACGGCGCACTGGGAACAAAGTCCGCACGCCCACGCCTATGATGATCCCGTCTTCCAAGAACAATGGGCGGCGCTGGGTAATCCTGACGATTGTCTGCGCTGTCACACCACGGGTTTCGAGCCCGCCACCGGAGAATTCAAGGCCGAAGGCGTCGACTGCGAGACCTGTCACGGCCCGGTCAGCGCCGACCATCCGCCTGAACCGATTCCTGTCTTAGCCGGTCCGCAACAGTGGGGCGACTGCCACACGACGACGCTCGGCGAGTGGCACGGCAGCGGGCATGCCGTCGCCGGCGTCGATTGCATGGGCTGTCACAACCCGCATAGCCAGCAGCCGCTCTTTGCAGATCCCGATCAGATGTGTCTCAACTGTCACGAGGACACCATGGGCGACTATCTGGAGGATCTGCACTACAGCAAAGACATCGGCTGTGTCGATTGCCACGCCCTCGTCATCCCGCCAGATACGGTGCCCCAGGACGGCATCGTGCCCACAGGGCATGGTTTTACCATCACGCCCGCCACCTGTGTCGCCTGCCACACCGATAGTCTCCATTCGGGATTCTCATTGCCGGGCTATGAACATGGCGCCGCGTCGGCGGAGGACGGCGAGGACGGCGAAGAGACAGAACAGGTGGGATTTGTGCCCGACGACCGCCCCACGTCCGGCGACGGAAAAAATGAGACGTCGACTTCCGCCGAACAGCAAGTACAGGTGCTAGAAGCTGCACTCGCCAGCCGGCGCGTCACCATGCTCTTCCAGGGTGGACTGGTTGGGCTGACCTTCGGGGGCCTAATGGCCTGGTTCGTCGCCAGCAACGCGCGCGCCCGCCGCGAGCATGAGGAAGGTGAGCATGACGAACGGGACTGACGAAAAACCTGCTCGCAGAGACGAGCCTGATACGCCGCAAGGCAAGCAGACCACGCCGCCCCTCTTGACGCGGCGCCAGGCCCTTCAAGTCCTGGGCGTAACCGGCGCCAGCGGTCTCGCCGCCGCCTTTCTGGGCAACGGGTCACTTTCCATATTGGAAGTATCCGGTCTGCCGCGAGAAGGGGAGGGCCTGGAGGGCCACGAGTGGCACATGGTCATCGACCTCGAGCAGTGCATTGGCTGCCAGTATTGCATGTGGGCTTGCCAGGCGACAAACGACGTACGCGACGACAACATGCGCTGGAACGTGGGGTTTCCCGAGGAAACAGAGAAGGGCCAGCCTTTCTTCATGACGCGGCCTTGCCTCCATTGCGAGGAGGCGCCCTGCGTTAAGGTTTGTCCGGTCGGCGCCACCTGGGTGCGCGAGGACGGCATCGTAGACATGGACTATGACCGCTGTATTGGCTGCCGTTACTGCGAAGTTGCCTGTCCCTACGACGTGCGCCGCTTTAACTGGGGCGCTACGACCGTCGAGAACCGCTATGCGCCCCATTGGGGCACGCCGGAAGTGGCGCCGCGCCCGCGCGGCGTTGTCGAAAAGTGCACTTTCTGCGCCCATCGCATTGATCGTGGTGTTGCTGAAGGCCTGGTGCCAGGCGTGGACCCCGCGGCGACGCCCGCCTGTGTCAACGTCTGTCCCGTAGGCGCCCGCGTCTTCGGCGACATTAACGACCCGGAGAGTCCCGTTTCTCGCTATCTGGCGCGGCACGATACGTTCCGCCTGCGCGAAGATTTGGGCACAGAAAGCAAAGTACACTATGTGCGACCTGCGCCGGAGGAAACTTAAATGACAGACACGAGCCATAGCCGCCCGCGCGCCCGTATCACTTCGTTCCACCTCTGGTTATTCTTGTTGGTGGTCCTCATCGCCGCCGGCGTCGCCGCCGCCATCCAGACCCTCACACAGGGCCTGACCGTAACAAATCTCACCGACCAGGTTCCCTGGGGCCTGTGGATAACCCTAGACCTGAGCGCCATTGGCCTTGGCGCCGGCGCCTTTACCTTTTCCGCCGTCGTCTACCTGTTCCGTATTCGCCGCTTCCAGCCGCTGGCGCGCATTGCCGTCTTTGTCGGTTTTCTGGGCTACACCTCGGCCATGTTGGCGCTGGCAATGGACATCGGCCGCCCTGATCGCTTCTGGCACCCGTTGGTATACTGGAACGTGCACTCCGTCTTGTGGGAGATCACGTGGTGCGTCGTGCTCTACTCCACCGTGCTAATGCTGGAAGTCTTGCCCATCATTTTCGAAAGCCGTTTCTTTTCTCGTTGGCCCCGCCTGCGCCGCTTGGCTCACCATATGCACAAGCTGACGCCTTTCCTGGCATTGATCGGCCTGGGCCTCTCCCTGCTGCATCAGAGTTCGTTGGGCGCCACCTACGGTGTACTCTCCGGACGGGCCATCTGGTTCAAACCATCGCTGCCCGTACTCTTCATTCTCTCGGCCATCGCCAGCGGTATTTCCCTGACGTTGCTGGCGACCCTAATCGCCGGCCGCTTCACGGGTCATCCGCTGTCTGACCGTATCAAACACGAAGTAGCGCGTTATGCAGGCCTGGCAATGGCCGCCTACCTCTATTTGAAGTTCTGGGACTGGGCAGCGACCTCCTATTACAGCCACGCGCCGGGCAGCGCCGACGCATTACAGCGGTTACAATTGACCACGCCCTACTCAGAGAGTTTCTGGTTATTGGAAGTGGCATTAGGCGCGCTCGTGCCGGCCATCATCTTGCTCTCCCCACGCCTGCGCCGCCACGACGGTGTGCTGGGCCTGGCCCTGTTGCTGTCTATCATGGGGCTGGTGGTCAATCGATGGAACGTGACGCTCTCCGGTCTCATCGCCCCGCCCAACTGGTCCCCCGGTGTGCTCAATAATCTGGTCGTCGCTCCCTATATCCCATCGGGCATCGAACTAGCCGTCGCCGCCGGCATTATTGGCTACGCGCTGCTGGCCTTCACCGTTGGCGTTCGCGTCCTGCCCCTTTTCCCCAGCGCAGCCTCCCACGATTAGCCTCACAAATGCAGAAGCGGGGCGGTGATTTTTCACCGCTCCGCTATCATCTTCAATCGACGTAAACGGGATTAGAAAGCGCCCAACGCCAATTGCGCAGATCGAGCCCCTCCGGTATTTCTGGCGCGGTTGGCGGCAGGCGTTCGGGCGTCATATCGCCTACCAACTCCGCTCGAATATAGCGCTGCGCCTTGACGTCTGCCGTAATCGTCTCCCGCTCGCCGTCCAGCAGACGCCGCTGCACCACGCCCGCCTCCGTAACCAGATGCAGCTCTAAACCCGCGCCGCCCATTATCGTGACGGTCAGCTGCAGTGGCTGCCCTTGCGTCGTGATTGCCTCTCCCATTTGCGCTGTCCCGTCAGGCGTCGATGCCGTCACCGCCAGGCGCGGGCCGGACGGAGAGGCGCTGATGCAGGCGCGCCCCGCGGCGATGGCGCTAAGAATGCCCGTCACGCTCCGTTCGTCCGCCTGTACCCACGTCGTCGGCTGGCCTAGGCGCAGGAAGCCGGTCTCTTCGGCCCGCGGGCAGTGATAGTCGCTGCCGCCCACCGCCGGAAGCCGCCGGCCTTCGCGTAGCAGGCTGTCCCACAGCGCCACGCTTTCCTCGTTGCGGTTGGGCCACGGCCCCTGCCACACCTCCATGGCATCCACGGGCAGGGCGGTGCTGTACTTCCAGGCCGGTCCACCTTGCTTAGGGTGGTTAATCGAACAAAGGCCGCCATGCTCATGGGCGCGGTCGATGATGGCCCCCATATCCCCGTCCTCCTTGGCGCGAAAATCACACCAGCAGCGCGCGCCCCACACGTTCATGTGCCCGTAATAGGTGGTCACTTCCTGTCCGAGTATCAAGAGCAGTTCGTCGTCGCTCAAGCGCTCCAGGGCCGGGTGGTGGCTGATCGTGTTGTGGTCGGTAATGGCCAGAAAGTCCAGGCCCAACGCGCGCGCTTTCTCCGCCAGCTGCTCTGGCGAGCCCTTGCCGTCGCTGTGGTAGGTGTGGCTTTGCAGGTCGCCTTTGAGCCAGACGGCGGACGACGGACCGCGGACGGCGGATTGTGCAGAAACGGCGGTCTGCGGTCTGCGGTCTGCGATCGCTATCCCGTGTTCTGTCGCCTGCCGTTCATGCTCCACCTCAATCTCAATTTCGTACTCCGCCCCCTCCGCACAAATGCGATACAGACCGAGCGCCACCTGGTACTCGCCCGCCGGCAACGGCCCGGGTAGATAGCCCGGCGTTGCTTCGTCGGTTCCCACGCTAAACGTCAGCCGGTCAGAACCGCTCCAACCGCGAAAGCCGGCCCCGCCCGGAAAGTCGCTACCCTGGGGGTCGAAGAGGCCGATGTCAATAACATTTCCGCCTTCTACCTGCCCGTGGTGCA
>CAYSMQ010000004.1:0-34781 GCA_964432035.1 uncultured Ardenticatenaceae bacterium | reverse complement strand
CATCTAACCCTTCCTTATATGGTGAGAATGACAATCTTTAGTCGTTTGGCGCCCATTATAGAGCAATTTGCCCGATTGCCGCCCCCTTCCGGCTATGCTAGAATGCCCTCCGCCTAGTGTAACTTTGTAATGCTCGTCAACCCACTACCAGGAGTTTAAATCCTTGATGCGCATCGGCATGGTGACGGCTTGCTACAAGCCGGTTTTGAACGGCGTCACGCGCATGGTGGCACTGTATAAAGAATGCATGGAAGCCGCCGGTCACGAGGTGACCGTCTTCACGCTTGGCGATCCCGATCCCGGTGGAGATGAACCCAGCGTCGTGCGCACGCCAGGCATCGCCCTCGGCGACACCGGCTACTATCTGAGTTTTCGTTATACCGGCGAAGCCCAGCGACGCCTGCGCCAGATGGACATCGTGCATTGCCACCACCTCTTCATGAGTGTGGAGATGGCCCATCGCTATGGCAATTGCCCCATCGTCTATACCAACCACACGCGCTACGATCTGTACACTGGCGCCTATAGCCCGCTGCCGCAACCCGCCGCCGATGCCATAATGCGCCAGGTTTGGCCCGAGTTCACCAGCTACTGCGATGTAATCATTACGCCTTCGGCCAGCGTGCGCGACGTCATGCGCAGTTTTGGCGTCATGCAACGCATCGAGATCATTCCAAACGGCATCAATCTACAGCCGTTTGCTAACCCCTCAAAACCTGCCAGGCGCGAGCAATTTAGCATCCCGCAGGAGTCGACGCTTCTCATCTACACCGGGCGCATTGCCACCGAAAAGGGCCTGAGCAAACTGCTGCCGCAGTTCGAACTGGCGCGCGAGATAGCGCCCGACCTTCACTTGCTGCTCGTGGGTAAGGGTCCATACGAGGAAAAGCTGCGCCAGCAGATCGCCGCGCTGGAGCTTGAAGACGCCGTAACATTGGCCGGTCCCGCGCCTTATACCGAGGTCGGTAACATATTGGCCATAGGCGACGTCTACGTCACGGCCTCTGTCAGCGAGGTCCATCCGCTCAGCATCATCGAGGCCATGGCAGCCGGTTTGCCCATCGCCGCAATCGCCTCGCCGGGCATCTCCGACACGGTCACATCTGGCGTTCATGGTGTTCTGACCTCCAAATCCAATGGGCTTGCCGCCGCCATCACTGCCCTGGCCTGCGACGACGAGAAACGGCGCTGCATGGGCGCAGCCGGTCGCGAAGCCAGCCGCCGCTACGACATCAACAGTACCGTTGCCCAAACGCTTGCCCTTTACGAGGAATTGCGCCGGACGCGGCCCGATCTACACCGCGAGCGCCAACACGGGCGGGGCATCCGCCCCACCGCCCGGCCCTTCCTCGAACAGCTCGGCGCCCTCCTCCGCCCCCCAGAATGATCCGACCCAAATCTCTAGTTTCCAATCTCCAGTCAACCAGACTCCAATCCCCCTCATATTTCCCCCATTCCCCCATCTCCACTATAATCACCCCATGAGCGATGCTCGCAAGAAACTCGGCGCCTGGGGCGAAGATATGGCGGCCCAGGCGCTCGAAGCGAAAGGCTACGAAATTCTCGAACGCAATTGGCGCTGTAGCCATGGCGAAATTGATCTCGTGGCCCAGGCGGGACAGACGGTCGTCATCGTGGAAGTCAAAACGCGTCGCGGACGCACAATGGGCGCGCCCGAAGCCGGGCTGACGCCCTACAAGTCCAACAAACTCATGCAACTTGGCGAAATTTATGTACAGGAGAACGACCTGAGGGACATGAATTGGCGTATCGACCTCGTCGCCGTCGAGCTGGACCGCAGTGGCAAACTCCTACGCTGCGAGCATATTCCTAACGCCGTCCTGGGCTGGTAGGATGGACGACAGACCGCAGACCGAAGACCGCGGACGGCTAGTTGCAGAAGCTAGTACGGCAGACGACGCGGCCCAATCCCCAGTCCCCAGTCCCCAATCTCCAATCCCCAATCTCCTAGTCATCCTCGGCCCCACCGCCACCGGCAAGACTGCCCTCTCCCTCCACCTCGCCGAACGCTTCGACGGTGAAATCATCTCTGCCGATTCGCGGCTTTTCTACCGAGGCTTGGACATTGGCACCGCCAAACCCAGCGCGGCCGAACGGAAACGCGTGCCCCATCACCTCGTCGATATCGCCGATCCCGACGAAACAATCACCCTGGGCCAGTACCAGGATGCAGCATTTGCCGCTATAGAGGCGATTCGGGCCCGGGAACGGCTGCCCATTCTCGTGGGCGGAACGGGCCAGTACATCATGTCCGTGGTGGAAGGCTGGGGGATCCCTCGCGTGCCGCCACATCGTGATTTGCGCCGCGCCCTGCGCCGGCTTGATAGGTCCGAACTCTATCGCTGGTTGAGGCGCCTTGATCGCGACGCCGCCGAATCGATTCACCCTAATAACGTGCGCCGCGTGATCCGCGCCCTGGAAGTTACCTTGATCAGCGGGCGGCCGATTACAGAGCTACAGCGCAAAAAGCCGCCGCCATACGAAATCTTGATCGTGGGCCTGCACACCGACCGCGAAACCCTCTACCGGCGGATTGATCGTCGCGTGGATGAAATGATGGGCGCCGGTCTTCTGCCAGAATTAGAGGCATTACGCGACGCCGGCTATGGGCCCGATTTGCCGGCCATGAGCGGTCTCGGATACCGGCAGCTCTGGGACTACCTACAGGGCGAAACGACACTTGAGGAAGCAGTCCAACGCATCAAATTCGAAACGCACCGCTTCGTGCGCCACCAGTACAACTGGTTCTCGCCCGACGACCCGCGTATACATTGGTTTGACGTCACGCGTGACGATCTTTACGGGGAAGTGGAACTGTTAGTGCAAGAGTGGTTAAAGGAAGGATATTCGGGTGAATTCAATGGAGACTCCGGCAACGCTGCACTATCAGCTGGTTGTTAACGGCTTCGATGGTCCGCTGCTCAAGCAGTTCGGCTGTGGCTGCCCTCGCTGCCTCGACCCGTCGCGACAGGCGAACACGTCTGTCTCGCTAGTGGGCCTCGACGAGACAGACGCCACAGCCCTTCACGTCCTGTTCGATGTGGGTCAGGGCGTCGTGGACAGTCTTGTGGCTAATCCACTGTTGCGCGGTGAAAGCGCACGCCTTGACCACATATGCCTGTCTCACTGGCATCCTGATCACACGGCAGGTCTTAACCGCCTCCTCGTCTCTTATCACCACACACGCCGGCGAACTGGCGATACGACACCGCGACCGCAGCTATGGTGTCGCGACGGTAGCGCCATTTGGTTGCAGCGCGAACACAGCTATGAAATGGTCCTGACCGACCTCCAGGTCTCGGCAGAAAACCTACCACCCGGTCGTATCCTAAAACAGGTTGTTGTTGGCGCACCCGATCTTACAATAACGCCCGTAACCGTATCTCATTTTAGCGCGGACCAATCACCTACAGGCCAGGACGTCCAATACGCTTGCGCCGCCTTCGTCATAGAAACCAAGGCTCGAAAGTGCGTGTTGTTGTGGGACATCGATAATCAAAATGAGTGGCTTCTCAACCCTGGTACACAAGAACGAAAGTCTGTCGAACTCTTAAGCAACGCCGACGTCCTCTTCGTTGACACCAGTTACTGGAACAACAAGTCCAAGCGTGCGTCACACCCGTCGTTTGAGCAAGTATGCGAGATTGCTCATTGCCTGGTTCCTGCCGAAACAATCCTCGTCCACCTCAGCGGACACCCCGATGGCCCGGCGAAACCGGCCTTTGGCTGGACCAACGAGCGCTGGCAGCTGGAAGCACAACGCCGTTGGCAAAAGGACGACTTGCCGGGCAAGGTCACCGTTCCACACATTGGCCAGACCTTTAGCCTCTAACGCTTGTCGCCTGCCGTCAGCCGTCGGCGGTCACTTCATTCCCACCCGCTTGGCCATCAAGATGTCCGGCTTCCCCAACCCGTTGGCATCGGGCACGACGCCAATAATCTTATAACCCAGCTTCTGGTAAAATTCATAGGGGTGGCCCTTGAGATTTTTGATGGACCTGACGTGTTGCCAGGGATTCTCATACAGGTCCACACCTGCCAAGGTCGTCATGTCATCTTCGTCGTCCGTGCCCAGCATCAGGGTTAGAGCGCCCCGCTCCCGCACGCGCTCCTCCAGGTCAAAGACCAGGGCGCGGCCTATACCCTCGCGACGCCGATCTCCGCGGACGACCAGCGGGTGTAGCTCCCACACGCGCGCATAGCTGTGCTGTGCGCCGATCCAACCGAGCACCGTCCCGTCCTCGTCGAGCGCCACGCGGCTGATACGGCCCTTGCCAAAGGACTTATTCACTTCTTCCAGGGCATCTTCTAACGCGTCATAGGCGCCGGGCCAATGCTCTCGAAACCCTGTGACGAGCAAGCTCGCTACGTCCGAAATAGCCGCTTCGTCGGTCGGCTCTAAACTTTCGATACGCATCTACGTCCGCCGCTCCATCGTCTGCCGCAACGTTCGTTCGAAAGAGCCGTCAGGCATAAAGCCCACATTCTGGCGGCGAATGATGGCCGAACGGGCTGCCACATAGGCATCCATCAGCTGGCGCATGTGCTCCAGGGTGACCGACGTATCCTGGCTATAACGGGCCCGTAGCAAACCCTGGTAAGCCGGGTCCTCGGGCGGCAGGACGTGCAGAAACGGGGGCAACGTGAAATAGAGCAGCTCAAGATAGACGGGAAACGGCTTTTCGCGGTCGCCGCGCAGGAGCTGGCGATACACATCCCAGAACATGACCCAGAAACGGTCGTCAATGCGTTCCATCTCTGAGGCTTCCATGCGCACCTGTGGGGCCAAAGCACGCGCCGAGGCATTTTCGTGTGCCTCGCCCCACCCGCCGCTATCTTTGAGGATGCGGATCTCACGGTGCCAGGGATTGGGCTCCATCTCCTCCGTCGTGGTGAACAGGTAGTCTACCTTGGCGCCGTTGCCATACAGAGCCACGTGAAAGTGGGGCCGCACGTGAGTCGCATCAAAGGACTTGGTCGGCACATAAGGGAGCACTGAGCGGGCAAAGTCGCGGCGCTGGGCCCATGCCGCACTGCGCGCCTCTTCGTTGCCATACACCAGCACGACGTCGAGATCCGAATAATCATCTTCTCGCCGCTCGCCAAACGATCCGCCCAGGAAGCAGACTAAGATGGCATCCTCGCGCATTACGCGCTGTTGCAGGCGAACGATGAAACGGTCTTGTTCAAACATCTGTTAGGAACCTTTGCATTTGTCGACGATCAAAGAACTCGGATGTCTTGGTGCTCACCTTTGGATGGAGAGAGTCAATGAGAGACATCCGAATTCTCACCGCTGCTCGGCTACGCGAAACATCCTAGCAACCGCAGCGAAAGGGCGCTGCCTGCCCCGATCAGTAGACCGGCGATGACCTGGCCCACTGTGTGCCGCCGCAGGTACAGACGCACGCCGACGACCAGGGCAACCAATGGAGCCAAAGCCACCGCTGCCAGAGGCCCAAATACCAGGGCAACAATCGTGTCCATGGCCATCACGGCAGCCGCGTGGAAGCTGATCAGCCAGCGCAAGTTGATTAGGCCGATGCTGAACAGGGTGACCAGGTTGAAGAGCGCCAGACATACTAGCAGTTCCGGTCCGTCAAACAGGAGTAGTAGGGCGATAACCACGAGAGAGCCTAAGACTGCCACCAGGTACGGCAGGTGTCGTTCTTGTGTATTGGTCATATGCAGCTCGACCACCCGGCCCGTGTGCAGCAGATAGAGCACAAATAGAATGGGGGCCAGGGAGACGAAAAAGCCGTAGACGGCTGCCCACACCAGCGCCGAAAGCGGCGACAATACGTGCAGTGCCAGCGCCAGACCCAGCACAGCAAAGATGACCGGCGGGCTGACAATGTTGGAGAAAATGCGGGCCAGGCGTACTAGCCCGACGCGGTCGACGGCGTGGTGGTCGCGTGGTCTGGACATATGGCGGCTATCCAGGGCTTCTTTACGGTCGGACGAGATGCTGTTGCCTTACGTCCCCTCCTCCCACGAATTCAGGTAAGCCGTTTGCTCATCGGTTAACGTGTCGATCTGGATGCCCATAGCTGCCAGCTTTATACGCGCGATCTCCTTGTCCACCTCTTCCGGAACAGCATAGACGCGGCGTTCCAACTTGCCGGCGTTTTCCTGCATATAGGCAGCGCTTAGCGCCTGGTTGGCAAAACTCATATCCATGACCGACGCCGGATGGCCCTCGGCCGCCGCCAGGTTCACCAGACGTCCTTCACCCAGAAGATTAATCGTGCGACCGCTAGGCAAGGTGTATTGCTCGACGAATTCGCGCACGCGGCGGGGTTTGTCCACCGCCATCTCTTGTAAGGCGGGAATGTTGATCTCCACGTTAAAGTGGCCCGAGTTAGCAATGATGGCGCCATCCTTCATGGTCTGGAAGTGATGCTTGTCCAGTACGTTGATGTCGCCCGTAGCCGTGATGAAGATATCGCCGATGAGCGCCGCGCGCTGCATGGGCATGACGCGGAAGCCGTCCATCACGGCCTCTAGCGCCTTCAGGGGATCAATTTCAGTGACGATCACGTTACCGCCCATTCCGTCGGCGCGGCGAGCGATGCCTTTGCTGCACCAGCCGTACCCGGCGACGACAATAGTCTTGCCGGCAATCAGCATGTTGGTGGCGCGAATAACGCCGTCTAATGTCGATTGGCCCGTGCCGTAACGGTTGTCGAAAAGGTGCTTGGTCAGCGCGTCGTTGACGGCGATGACGGGAAATTCCAGAGCCCCATCGTTGGCCATGGCCCGCAAGCGAATGACGCCCGTCGTCGTTTCCTCGGTGCCGCCCACAATGCCGTCCAAGAGTTCGCGGCGGTCCTTGTGTAGCGTGCTCACCAGATCGGCGCCATCGTCCATCGTCACGTGTGGTTTGTGGTCCAGGGCCGCGTGAATGTGGCGATAGTACGTCTCGTTGTCTTCACCCTTGACGGCAAATACCGGTATCTCGAAGTGCGAAACGAGCGACGCCGCCACGTCATCCTGTGTGCTGAGCGGATTGCTGGCGGTCAAGACCACATCCGCGCCGCCCGCCTGCAGCGTGCGCATAAGATTGGCAGTCTCCGTCGTCACGTGCAAGCAAGCGCTAACCCGCAGGCCGGCCAGCGGCCGATCGTCTCCAAACCGTTCGCGAATACCGCGCAACACGGGCATTTCATTCTCTGCCCACTCGATGCGCAGCCGCCCCCCGGGGGCCAGGTCCATATTCTTAACGTCAAAGTCCATGAGTTCTTTTTTCTCCTGAGTGAAATATGGCGTTTCTATGCGTCGTCCAACAGTACGTCCAGACGACCCTCATCGTCAAAGTGCTCCCGGTAACGCGCAACGAATTCCGCTGCGCTGAAAGCGTGATTCTGCGTGCCCATGTGTTCCAATACGTAGGTTGCAGCCAAGGCGCCCATGCGTCCGCAAATATCCCAGGGCAAACCTAATTCAACTCCGCGCAAGAGACCCGCTCGAAAGGCGTCTCCCGCGCCCGTGGGCTCGGCTACGTGGGCCGGTGGCACAGGCGGAATCTGGTAATTCTCGCCGTTTACGAAGATCTCGGAGCCCTTAGCGCCGCGCGTCACCAGCAAACCTCCAGACATCTTCAGGATCTTTTCGCGGTCGAGCCCAGTCTTCTTCTCGATCATGCCCAACTCATACTCATTCACCGTCAGCAGCGCGCAACCGTCAATCCCTGCGCACAAATCGTCGCCCGATAGACGAATCGTTTGCTGGCTGGGATCGTATACGTAATCAATACCCAGCCGCTTGCATTCCTCCACGTACTTACTCATCGCCGCCGGTTCGTTGGGCGAGATTACTGCCAAGTCCGCATCGGGCGCGAGTTCGTCAAATGACAACTCGGCAGCGTGCGCCATGGCGCCGGCATAGAAGCTGCCGATCTGGTTTTGCTGCCGGTCTATATTGGCAAAGAAGCTGGCGCAGTAGACGTCCTCGATTTCCAGAATACCGGACGTGTCGACGCCGTGCCGCTCCAACCAGGTGCGATAGTCGCCAAAGTCCTCTCCCACCGTGGCCATGATGCGCGGCTTGCCTTTTAAGAGCGCCATGGTGAAGGCGATGTTGGCCGCGATACCGCCGCGTTCGCGACGCATGGAATCGACCAGAAAGCTGACGCTCAGTTGCGACAGCTGCTCTTCCAGCAAGTGATCGGCGAATTCGCCTGCAAAAAACATCACGTAGTCGTACGCGATTGAACCTGTGATGACCACATTCATAATGGGTAACGTCCTTAAGAGTTGCGCGGCTCAGCTGCTCGACCCGCCTCTTTGAACACCGGCGAGAGTCCAAAGCGCGCGCGTAGCATGGCCCACGTCGCTTCAATGAAATCGCGCGCGCCGATTTTCTTGCCTTCTTCATACGTGCGCGGATTGTAACTAATGGGAATCTCCTCGATACGATGGCCAGCCAGCAGTATCTTTGCCGGCAATTCGAAATCTAGATCGAAGTTGTTACCATTAAGCTGGAGCGAATCAACCACGTCCGCACGCACCATCTTAGATGCGGTGGCGACGTCGGTCAAGCTACCACCGAAGAGAACGTTGGCCATGAAGGTAATGGCGCGGTTACCAAGCAAGGTGCGCAGGTAACGCGACCTGATCTCGCCACCCAACACGCGTGAACCAAACACGGCTGCAGCATCCGTTTCTTCCGCTTTACGGCAAAAACTTGGTTGCTCAAAAGGATCGTACTCCCTATCTGCATCCTGAATAAAGTAGTAGGTACCCGTGGCCTGCTCGAATCCGGTGCGGATGGAACGACCTTTGCCCATGTTCCGCTCGTGGTAGACGATACACAGCTCGCCGTCGTCCATTGCCTGTAGGATCTCTCGCGTACCGTCGGTAGAGAAATTATCGACCACAATTATCTCTTTCTCCCACCGGCCTCCCAGGTCCACCTGTTTGCTCTTCTCGATTACCTCGCGGATCGAGTCGCGCTCGTTGTAGCAACAGATTATCACAGACAGCTTCATACGCGGCGATTCCCTGGACCACTCATCGCTAAACATCTGCCAGAAAGTCGGCAAACGCCTCAATCATATAGTCTAGCTGCGGTTTGTCCAGTCCCGGATAGACGCCGACAAAGAAGGCGCCGCGGAGAATCTGGTCGGCGACCGGCAGATCGCCGACGAGGCGATGGTCTATGTCGCGATAAGCCGGCTGTTTTAGTAAATTTCCGGCAAAGAGAGGTCGCGTCTCCACCAACCGCTCCTCTAGGAAGCGCGTGATGTGATAACGCATGAAGGGCGCATCGTCTCGCACCACGAGCGGCATGGCAAACCAGGACGGATCTGCCTTCTCATGCCACGTGGGCAAGTGGAAAAACTCTTCATACTGCTTCAGATGACCATAGAGATAGTGAAAATTGCGCTTTCGGCGCTCAATAAAGGACTCTACCTTATCCAGCTGTGCCAGGCCCATCGCTGCCTGTGGATCGGTGATCTTCAAATTGTAGCCAATTTCCGTGTAGAAATAACGGTGATCATAGAAGCCCGGCATACCCGGCACCTCGCGCTGGTGGCGAATGCCGCACTTGCCGTTGGGAGGATTCTCGTAGCCGCACCAACAATCGCGACCCCAGTCACGCACGGCGCGGGCAATCTTGGCCAATCGCGCACTGCGCGTGTATACGGCGCCGCCTTCGCCCAGCGTGATGTGGTGCGCGGGATAAAAGCTCAAGGTCGCCAGTTCGCCAAACGTGCCCACCCGTTTCCCATCCCAGCGCGACCCCAACGCGTCGCACGTGTCCTCGATTAAGTACAGGTCATGCTCGCGCACAAAGGATACGATGGCGTCCATGTCGCCCGGATTGCCCAGCGTGTGCGCAAAGATGACGGCACGCGTGCGCGGCGACAAGGCCGCCTCCAGCTGCGCCGGATCGAGGTTATAATCGCCCATGCAACTGTCGACGAAGACGGGAATCAACCGGTTTTGGATGATGGGATTGACTGTCGTTGGGAAACTGGCAGCGGGCACGATCACTTCGTCGCCCGGCTGCAGCGGGCGACGCAACTTCTTGGAACAAAGGGTGGTCATCGCTACCAGATTCGCGGACGATCCCGAATTAACGGGCACCACCTCGCGCACGCCCAGAAAGCGGCCCAGCTTCTTCTCAAACTGCTCGGCAAATGGTCCTGCCGTCAGCCAAAAATCGAGCACCGCCTCTGTCATTTTCACCATCTCGTCCGCATCGTAGACGCGCCCGGCGTATTGCACGCGTGATTCGCCGGGTTCGAACGGCTGTTGAGCGTGTGCCTCCTGGTAGTATTCAGCAACCTGCGCCAGGATCGACTGGCGCAGGGTGTCAGCCTTTGACATGGCTTGTCTCTCTCCAAATGTCTGCAAAGTCGGGGTGAGATTATAACACAGGGTATGGTTTGTCCAAGCGCCTGGCAGCGCCCGCAAGTCGTCACGAATAATGCACTATTAGGGTGAAATGGCTAGGGATCGGGTAACGGCGGCGTCGCCGTCGCCTCATCATCCGGCGGCAGACGCGTACCGGTCGCCGTTGGTGGCGGCTCGGATGTGGCCGTCGCCGTCGCGTCGGGTGGAGGCGTGCTCGTCGGCTGCGGTGTCGCGGTCGGCGTGGGCACGGGTGGTGTGCCATCCTCGTCCGGTGGTGGCGTCGGCGTGTCAGTGGACGGCAGAGGCGCCGTCGCGGTTGGTGGAGGTGATGTCGCTGTGGGTGGTGGCGCCGTTGCCGTCGGCGGAGGTGGTTCGGTTACCGTTGGGGGTGGCGGTTCAGTTGCCGTTGGCGCTGGCGGATTGGTCGCCGTCGGGGGCGGCGGCTCCGTGGGAGGCGGTGGGGGCGGTTCTGTGGGTGGCGGCGGGGGCACATCGGTTGCCGTCGCTGTTGGCGCGGGCGCCAATGCCGGGAGATAAATGATTTGATCTGCGTTGATACGCGTGCTGACCATGCAGTTGGCAGACATCACCCCGTAGACTGTCGAGCCATGGGCGCGAGCCAGCGAAAAGAGTGTATCGCCGCGCTGTACAGTATAGCGATCCCAATCAGAAGGGGGACCGCTGCAAATAGGCGGCGACGGTGGTTCGAGCGGAAGATAGAGCGTCATGCCTGCATAGAGTCGGGTGGATTCGAGACAATTAGCCGCCGTCAGGGCGCTCACGGTGGCTCCAGAGTTGACGGCCAGACGGAACAGCGTGTCACCCGGCCATACCTCGTAGGCCACCCAATCTTCAGGAATGACGCCACAAGTGGCCCTGACCGGTACGGGCGTCGCGCTCGGTTTCTTCTCTGCGGTCACTGTCGGAGATGCGGGGATTCCAGTCGCGGTCTCTGTAGGAAGCACAACGGTCGGTGGAATGGCCGTGAAGGTGGGCGTGACGCCGTCTTCCGTTACGGCCGCGACTTGTGTGGGGGGCGGGGGCGGCAGTCGCATCTGAAGGTCATCACTCGCCGCCAGGAGAAAGGCCATCAAGATAGTGGCGACAACGCCTACGGCCACTAACACGTTGGTTCCCAAGGAACCGGCCGGCTGCCACTGGCTCTGCACTATCGGCCCTCGTCCGAATCCTGTCCATTGTTTGAAAGCGGCAGCAGGACTGAGAAAGTGCTGCCGGATCCCACGTCGCTATCGACCCACACCCGTCCTCCGTGAGCGCTAACCAGCCTATTGGCCACCGCTAGGCCAGCGCCCGTATCACCCAGGCCTTCAATCAACGGATGGTCCGCACGATACTGTGGATCAAACACGTGTGAACGGTCTTCGGGCCTGATGCCGCCGCCGGCGTCCCTGACGCTCACGTGTAGGAAGGTCTCTATGTGGTCCTCATCGTCTTGTGCAGGATCCTGAAACGTATCCGTATGGGCGCTGATGGTCACTTCGTCGCTCATTTGCGAAACTTCGGACGCGTTATTCAACAGATGAATCAAGACCTGAGAAAGCGCGTCACGATTAGCCGGTACCGGGGGCAAGCTGTCGGCAATGTCGAAGTTAAGCCGTAACTCCTTTTTACGCAGCTGCGCGATGACGGCATTGACGGCATTATCGATCACGTTGCGTACGTCCACCATCTCGACGTCGTGAATGGCGACTGCAGGCGGCGTTGCCGCCAGCTGCACGATCTGCTCCAACAACATCCCCATCCGTTCAACGTTGGACCGTACGCGTTGCAGAAAATCGCGCTGGCGCGTACCCAAAATACCCATCGTTTCGCCCAGTAAGAGATCAGTATAGCCGGCAATCGACGTCAAAGGAGTGCGCAACTCCTGCGCCAATGACGTCACCAGCTCGCTGGCAGCGCCTGGCTCGCGTTGCTGTGATTCTTGCTCGAGTTCGGCGATGCGTTCCTGAGCCTCCTCCAGCTCACCCGAGTAGCGACTAATCGTGGTGGTGACCCACTCCGTGCTTAGCTCTCCTTCTGAGGCCGCGGCCATGGCCAGAGCATCTTCAGCTTCGGCAAGTGATTCGCGAAGCGCGGAGATCTCCGCCTCCAGCGCTGCTAGTCCATCATCGCCGGAGCGGGTTCGCTCATACTCATCTATCGTCGCCGCCAGGTCATGCGCCCGCTGCTCGGCGCTCTGCAGCCGCGTCTCTGAGTGGGCAAGCTGCTCCTGCAAAGATTGGTTCTCCTCCAGAAGTTTGTCTCGCTCCTGTTCCAGAACAATGAGCCGCCCGGCGCCGATCTCTGGGATCGTAGCGTCGACGGGCTCTGGTTCAGAAATGACGGCCTGCGGCTCGGGCCGTTCCGCCATGATCTCGTGCGGCGTGGTATCCGCAACTTCTACGTCCGCCTCAGGCATCGTCGTCATGCTACGCGCGGCCGAAAGCACTTGCCCTAGGTACGTCGCCAGTGTGGTTGCCACCGCCACGGCGCTGTCGGGCCACGTGTCCCCCTGCGGCGAGCCGCCCAACAGAAGGACGCCTTCTTCTTCGCCGTTCGAGATCAGTGGAGAGACGAGCATGGAACCACGGGCCGGCATCCCCAGTTCCTGATACAAGTCGTGTAACTGTCGCGCGCCCACGCCGTCCGGCAAGAGCTCCACCGGTTGCTCCTGATCGAGGGCCAACCTGAAGGCAGGCCAATCACGCATGTTCAGCGCCCAGGTCTTTGGCTGCTCCACTTCGGTGCCGGCACTGAGAACATTCAGTTGATCCGGAACGTCATCAACTCGTGTCGCAATCGCGGCAAAGCGGGCGCCCGTCAGCGCGGCGACCATATTCACACCTTCACGCGCCGCACTCTGTACCGACGGCGTGCCTATGACGCGACCGGCCCATTGCAGCGCGTTGGCAACTTGCTCTGGTGCGGGACGATTCGTCAGGCGCGCGGCGATGAGCGCATCCACGACGTGCCTATAGGCAACGATGGCCAGTAATGGCAGCACGACAAGGTGGCCCAGTCGAATCCAAAACGGAATCTCCGACTGTGTGGGCACCGTCTCCGGATAGTTCCAAAGCTGGGCGAAATGCGCAGCAAGCAACGCCAACAGGGCGAAGAGCCGCAGGCCAAGGCCGGGTTCAAACCTAAACAAAAGCGCCAGCGTTCCCGCTACCAGGACCGCGACCTGGAAGATTCCCCAAATAGTCGACTGGTCCGAGCCATTATAGGTCATGCCCGCCTGCGCGCTCATGGCCCAATTCTGGGCGAAGAAAGCGTACATAACCCCTGCCAGAAGCAGTAGCAACACGGCGGCAACGTCCGTCAATCGCGGCAGACTGGGTACAATGGGTACCAGCGCCCAGACGATAAGAATGGCCATCGTGGTGTTAATGAATTGCTCCAGAGGCGGCAAGATACGGCTGGGCAACGTGGCATCTGCGTTTGCGGCGACGATTAGCGAGACCGCCAGCAGAATGAGGCGCGTAACAAGCAATCCCAGCGCTGCCAGCGTCAACCGTCGCACAAACTGGAATCCCTGCCCATCTCCCTCTAGCTCGCGCTCCCGCCGCCACTGCCCCAGGGCAATGGCCAACGTGGCCTGGATCGCGAACAGCGTCACCAGATGGAAGATAATATTCCCAGGTGACTCGCTGAGAAGCCGGTTTAACTGTTCCCAGAATGACATAAGGCGCTGTCCGCCAAGCGTCCCTCGACTACGATCAACCTGCCACGTTCTGCAACTTTAACATAAAGTGCGGCCTGCGGGCAACAGGTCGTGAGTAACCTGAATTGAGCATGGAAAGCCAGCTTGAACCGTTTCGTCAGCACTGGCGAACTGAAACGCGAGCATTGAGCAAAGGATGCAGCGACCAACATCATAAAATTATACATTAAGTGTACAAATTATTGACATTGGTGTTGTTTTGCATCACAATCCCACTAATCGTAATGTCGGCGCCTCTTCTACGCGATGGGGAGTGGCGCATTAAGTTTATGGAGGCGCATGAATGAAATCTGTTCTCGTTACCGGAGCGACTGGTTATGTCGGGGGACGGCTTGTTCCTCAGCTTCTTGAGCAAGGGTACGATGTCCGCGTCCTGATCCGGGGCAACGCGTCCCGCTTGAACGGTCGTCCCTGGAAAGACGACGTTGAGATCGCAACTGGTGACGTGCTGGAACTCGCCACGTTGAGCGCCGCCATGGAAGGCATAGATACGGCATACTACCTTATCCACAGTATGGGCGGCGGTGGAGAGAGTAGGTTTAGCTCACGTGACATAAAAGCGGCGACAAACTTTGCCAATGCTGCAGCCGAGGCCGGGGTTGAGAATATCATCTACCTCGGTGGGTTAGGAGACCCAGACGCCGAATTGAGCGAGCACCTGCAGTCCCGCCACGAAACTGGTGATGCGCTGCGAAAGTCTGGCGTTTCCGTCACCGAGTTCCGCGCAGGGATGATTGTCGGTTCTGGCAGCCTTTCCTTTGAGATGGTGCGAAACTTAACGGAGCGATTGCCGGTCATGATCGCACCGCGATGGGTATATACGAATACGCAACCAATAGCGATTCGAGACGTACTCGGCTACCTCGTTGCCGCCCTAGAAACGCCTGAAAGTAAAGGGCAGATTATTGAAATAGGCGCTCCGGAGGCGTTGCGTTATGCGGATATGATCATGACTTATGCGCGCATTCGCGGACTGCGGCGCCTGATTATTCGCGTACCTCTCTTGACGCCGCGCCTGTCATCCTACTGGGTTCACTGGATAACGCCTGTTTCGGCCGGAATAGCCCAACCGCTCATTGAAGGGTTGCGCAATGAACTGATCGTGACCGATCAGTCGGCGAAGACGTTGTTTCCCACGATAGATCCCCTTGACTTTGAAACCGCCGTGCGCCTTGCCCTGGCGCGTATGGAAGAAGGAGACATCGAAACTGTTTGGAGCGACGCGCTTGCTTCCAGCCAGGGAGATGTCAAACCGGTACACCTTACGAAGGAACAGGGCCTGTATATCGAACGACGCCAGAAGACGGTGCAAGCGTCACCTTCGGCAGTGTACCAGGCCTTCTCAGGTCTGGGAGGGAATCGTGGCTGGCCTCTTACTTGGATGTGGCAGTTGCGTGGCTCCTTGGATCGCCTGATTGGTGGCGTTGGCATGCGCCGCCGCCGTCGCCATCCAGATAGATTGAGACAGGGAGAGGCTCTAGATTTTTGGCGCGTGGAACTCGTACAGCCCGATCGCCTGCTTCGCTTGCGCGCAGAGATGAAACTTCCTGGTCGCGGATGGCTACAATTCGAGTCGCAACCCAGAGAGGATGGTGGCACTGACCTGGTTCAGACGTCCTACTTCGCTGCCAAAGGTCTGCCAGGATTACTGTACTGGTACGGACTCTACCCTTTCCATAGCCTGGTCTTCTCGCGCATGATCGATGCTGTCGCCCATAGAGCCATTAAAATGGACGGGTAAACCGTTCCTGGATGCGCCTTTGCTGCCACCTTCCCAACGATACTTCCCGGCACAAATGGGAGCCAGCCCCCATGACGCCGGGAAATCCCTCCTTTAGTGTGATCATAGATTGAACTGAAACCATTAGGGAGCGTTGGTAAGGAGGTTAATAATGGAAAAGCCTATTGAGACCCATTCACATGCTGCGGAAGAGGACTTCGCCGTGCCGGCGAAAGGTTCGTCTGCCCCAAGCACAAGGACACGAGGGTCGAACGTGCGCAACATCGCGTTCAAGGGGCTCGCCGTTCTCTTCTCCCTGTTCTTGCTAGTTGCCTTTAACTTGCTCTTCATCGCTATCGTTCTCAACTGGCTGCCTGAGGCCACAATCTTGTCCATAGAAGGAGCACCCGAGCCGGCGCACCGGCTGCACTTCATGGGCATTTCGCTGTTCCTTTGGGCCATGCTCGTGGGAACGGTGGTGCAGCTTCGCCGCCCGCAGCGAAGGGTGGCGCCGATGCTCATGGCCCTGGCGGTCCCTGCGGCGCTCACCCTCGGCGAGGTGGCAAGCGGTACTTACACCGTGGCGGGCACCGCGCCTCTCGTCCCACTGGTACTTATCGCGCTGCTGCACCCTAAGGCCCGCGACCTGGTCCGGGTCCGTGAGCTGGATAGAGTCATGGTCAGCCTGACAGTCGTGGCCATCGTCCCCTGGCTGGCCTTCGCCGCTGGCCAGGCGCAGCTCCAGCGCGTGGCCGTCCCGGGGGATCCGCACGCCGAGATGGGGCACTATGCTTGGATGATTTCCCTGGCCATTCTCGTCGTGCTGTGGGGCCTGATCGGCGCCTCAGATCGTTCCGGATGGCGGCTCGTGGCCTGGGCCGCCGGCCTGACCTCGGCCATTTACGGCCTGCAGTCCCTCATCTTCCCCGGTGTGGCCTCCACGGCAGCAGCGCCTTGGGCCGTTGCGGCGATTGCGTGGGCTGTGGCCTATCTGGTCGCGACGGAGCGACGGGCACGATCTGTCCAGGCGCAGCGCAGCTAATAGGCCGCGTATAGCGCATAAACGTGGGAGTAGGCTTCTAGTGGACGCCTTCGCGCCTTTGACGGTGGGCTAACAGCGTGCCTACTGCGAATGCTCCGCGAACCTGCGTTATACTCCACGCAATCAAGGCGCTTGCCACAAGTACCGCTTTCCACGTAAGATGAGTGATGTACTGGTCCGATCAAATAGTGGGTCTATCCATGCAATCTGCATCCTCACTACCCGGCGCGTCCGACCCGACGTGGTCTAAGCGCGTCACGCCCATACTCATAGGGGTCATTTGGCTTGGCGCCATTCTCGCCGAAGTGGGAACGCATCCCTACTTGCTGCAGGTCCGGAGTTTTCGCAGCGGGTCGGGCGTGGCCACCAGCCTGCAAATTGACGACCTGATTGCCCCTGTGCAAGTCTTAGTAATGACAAGCTTGGGGGCGCTCGTCGTGCTGCGCGCGTCCAGTCGCCGTTTCGGCTGGCTGATGCTGGCGTCTGGCTTTTCTATAGCCATCGTCACCTTTGCTGCCGAATATAGCCAGGTCGCGTTGCTGGTCGCGCCGGAGGCCAATCTACCATTGGGCTCGCTGGCGGCTTGGGTACAAGATTTATGGCCGGTTCCATTCGTCCTGACCTTTTCCATGCCGCTTCTGTTTCCTGATGGCAGGTTACCGTCGCCTCGCTGGCGAAGCGTTTTCCGGCTGTATATCATCTGCTGGGGACTTTTTATTCTGGTCCTGGCATTCGGCCGGCGGCCACTCTCGAACGCCTTCTTGGGTTACAAGACGGCTCCACCCAATCCCTTTGGCATCATCCCCGTGAGCGCCACGCTCTACAACACTGTATTTGCGTTGCTGTTCGGAATATCAATTGTAACCGGTGTTGCCAGTGTGCTCTACCGCTGGCGTCACACTGGGCATGAGGTACGCCAACAGATCAAGTGGGTTATTTTTGCCTTCTTGATCATGTTGGCAACGCTAGCCATTAGTTGGGTTAACTCAATCTTGGTGAAAGCGATGGGCATCGACGTAGGCCTTGGTAGCCTTCTTGGCGCAGCGATGAACGTGTCACTACTAGGTGTGACCGTGGCGCTTGGACTCGCCGTGCTGAAGTATCGTCTCTATGACATCGACTTCATTATCAACCGCACGCTGGTCTACGGCGCGCTAGTAACCATCATCGTCGCTACTTACGTTCTCTTTGTCGCTGGTGTAGGCGTCTTGCTGCCGCCTGAAGACAATCTCATTCTCTCTTTACTAGCCACTGGCATTGTCGCCGTGCTGTTTAACCCTTTACGTATAAGATTACAGCGCGCCGCAAATCGCCTCATGTTCGGCCGCCGTGACGATCCCTACGCCGTACTCTCAGAATTAGGCCGTGATTTATCCAGCGCGGCTGCGCCAGACGCCACGCTACAAACGGTCGTGGAAGCCGTCGCCGGCGCGCTGAGACTGCCCTATGCAACCATACAACTCGAGCATAACGGGCGCTACGAAACCAGGGCCCGCTACGGAAGGTCTCCGGCGACCAATGATGCTGAAAAAATTGCATTGGCTTTGGTCCACCAGAACCAGGTCGTAGGACGGCTCGTCGTCTCCCCTCGTGCGCCGGGTGAATCACTGACAGGCAAAGATCGCCAACTACTGGAAGACATCGCCTACCAGGCCGGCGCGGTCGCGCACGCCGTGCGCCTCACAGCGGCCCTGCAGCGGTCGCGCGAAATGCTCGTGCTGGCGCGTGAAGAGGAACGCCGCCGCATCCGGCGTGATTTGCACGACGGCCTCGGTCCTTCACTTGCCAGCCAGACGTTCAGGCTGGATGCTGCCCTAGATCTCTTGCCGGATGAGCCGCAGGCAGTGGCCGCGCATCTGGAAACGCTCAAGGTACAGAACCAACGCCTCGTGGCCGACATTCGGCGCCTGGTCTATGAACTACGTCCACCGGCTCTGGATCAGCTTGGGCTTCCAGGCGCGCTGCAGGTGCACGCCGGTCAGGTCAAGGGCTCCAATGGTCCCCAGATGAGGATTGTAACCAAACCGGAAACGTTACCCGCTTTGCCCGCCGCCGTAGAAGTAGCAGCCTATCGCATCGCTTTAGAGGCCGTAACCAACGTCGTGCGCCATGCCCAGGCCACGGAATGCACAGTTATCGTGGAAGTCGGAGACTCCCAACTGAGTCTCTCCGTTAGCGATGACGGGGTGGGCTTGCCGGCGCCAGTAGAGGCCGGGGTTGGGCTGACTTCAATGCGCGAACGGGCAGAGGAATTGGGAGGCCATATCGAAATTTTAAGGAGTGGGCCGCGAGGTACGCGTGTAACAGCCGTGTTGCCCACCGAAGGCGCCCACGATCATGGTGCGCGTCAGATCGAGCAAGATCCTCTTCCTACAGCGACTAGCATAGATAGAGAATCCCATGGCTGAAATGCAAAGTGGTGTCCCAATACGTGTTCTGGTAGTCGATGATCACGCCCTGTTCCGCGAGGGATTGATTGCTCTACTGGGCGCTGCGCCAGTCACCGACGTAGTCGGCGAAGGCGGCACGGGCCAAGAAGCGCTGGCGCTCGTAGAAGAACTCAGCCCGGATGTCGTCTTGATGGACATAATGATGCCCGACATGAACGGCATCGAAGCAACCAGGCGCATCGTCGACAGCCACGGAGGCACGCAAATCATCATGCTGACCATGTTGGAAGATGACGACTCCTTGTTTGCAGCCATGTGCGCGGGCGCTCGCGGGTACATTCTGAAAGGCGCCGACCGGGCGGAGGTCCTACGTACGGTGCAGGCCGTCGCCGATGGTGAGGCGTTGTTCGGCCCGGCCATCGCCAGCCGCTTGACCACTTTCTTCCAGAGTGCGGGTAGCCAGGGCGCAACCGTCACGCCATTCCCTGACCTCACCGACCGCGAACGTGAAGTGCTCGCGCTTATCGCCCGTGGCTTAAACAACACGCAAATTGCCGGTCAGTTGCACATCACCGGCAAGACGGTGAGCAACCACATCTCCAATATTTTCAACAAGCTGCAGGTCTCCGACCGCGCCCAGGCCATTGTGAAAGCGCGCAGCGCGGGGTTCGGTGAGTGACAAGGGATATATGATTTTTGCGACGACCAGGCAACTGGCGGCGGCTATCCGCGAAAGACAGCTCTCCGTATGCGAAGTACTGGACGGGTATCTACAACAAATCGAAAAGCACAACGCGGCGCTTGACGCCATCGTCACCCTTGACGTCGAAGGCACGCGGCGGCAGGCGCGCGAAGCCGACAAAGCGCTGGCCCGCGGCGAGTTATGGGGCCCGCTGCACGGCGTGCCCTTTACACTGAAGGATTGTCATTCGACTGCCGGCATGCGCACAACGGCCGGCTATCCGCCACTTGCCGATTACATTCCGGAAGAAGACGGCACGGTCAGCCGGCGCCTGAAGGCCGCGGGCGGAATTTTGATAGGCAAGACGAACGTGTCCGAGCTGTTGGTGGACATTCAGTCAGACAATACCGTTTTCGGGCGCACCAACAACCCCTGGCACGTGGATCGCACGCCCGGCGGGTCTAGCGGCGGAGCGGCTGCTGCCGTGTCCTCGAGTATGGTCCCATTTGACATCGGCAGCGATATTGGTGGTTCCATTCGCATCCCGTCCCACTTCTGCGGCCTGTTTGGCCTGAAGCCCACGGAAAACCGCGTTCCGTCCACAGGACATATTCCCGGGCCGCCTGGCGCGCCACGCGCCGTGCGTCTGTTGGCCTCCATTGGACCCATGGCTCGCTCCGTCGACGATTTGGCGCTCCTCTTCCAGATTATCGCCGGCCCCGACGGTCATGACGTCGAAACGCCACCCATACCTGCGGGCCTCGCGCCCCGCGTCGAATTAGGCGACCTGCGCGTCGCCTTCGCGCCCACGTTCCCCGGCTTCCCTGTTTCCGGCGCCATCGCCGATACGGTGCAGTCACTGGCTCAGACGCTGGATTCCCGGTGCGCTGCCGTGGAGGAGGCAGTCCCGGCAGACGTAGATTTCGAGCGCGACCTCGCGCGCGCCCGCCAATTGACGGCGATGATCACCGAGGCCTTCGACCCGCAGTCTGACGCGCCGCCGGTCTCGCTTCCAGACTACCTGCAAGCATTACACGCGCGTGACCGGGCCATCAGCGCCTGGGAGCGTTTCTTCGGGAAGTGGGATGTCCTGCTTTGTCCGGTGTCTGCCGTGACGGCATTTGCGCATTGTCCCATGGACTCCCCGTTAGCCCTTGACGGCGAACTCGTCGACTATTGGTGGGCAAATGCTCATTGTAAGCTGTTCAACTACACCGGTCATCCCGCCGTCGTACTTCCTTACAAATCGGACGCCGACGGCCTACCCATTGGCGTTCAGATTGTGGGCAAGCGTTGGCAGGAGTCGCGCCTGCTGGCTATCGCCGAGGTCCTGTCACAGGCAACCGGTGAGTTCCGCCCACCGCCGGGCTTCGATTGCGCTTGACGCCGGTCCCTCTTCGTCGCATAATAGCGGGCACTCGAGAGCGTGATAGTGTTCCGAGAAATTTCGCGAGACATTGTCTAGCAGGAGAAATCGATGATTAGCTGAGTTCACCATACAGAGGTATCGACTTCCGCGACCGATTTGCGGCCTGTTCCGCAGCCACGTCACGGATTATCTGTTGCGGCGCCAACCTTGAAGAGAACCGGCGCCCGACCACTGCGAGGCGAACTCATGCTGACTGTCCACCAACTCTCCAAATCTTACGGCGTCCAGCCCCTATTCAAAGAAATTACATTCAACGTCAACGCGGACGAGCGCGTGGGCCTTGTGGGCCCCAACGGCTGTGGCAAGAGCACCCTACTGCGCATCATCGCCCGCGAGGAGCGCGCCGACAGCGGGCAAGTGGTCATCGATCCGGAAACCCGCGTCGGTTACCTGGCTCAAGGATTCACGTTCGATCCGGCCTTAACCATGCGCGAGGTCCTCGCCTCCGCCGCCGGAGACACACAGCAGCTTGAAACAGAAGTCCAGCGCCTGGCCGTGGCGCTTGCAGCACAACCAGACGATACGGCACTGCAAGCAGCGTACGATCACGCGCTACAGCGGCTGAGCACGCTTGACCCAGGGCGCGTTCCGCTCATACTGGAGAATCTTGGCCTGGAAAATGTGGACGTGGAGCATCCTGTTGGGCGGCTAAGCGGCGGTCAAAAGACACGTCTGGCGTTAGCCCTGGTCCTCCTTCAGCAGCCCGACCTCCTGCTACTCGACGAACCGACAAATCATCTTGACATCGGCATGCTGGAGTGGTTGGAAGCGTGGCTTGCCTCCTACTCCGCTGGCGTCCTGCTTGTGTCGCACGATCGCACCTTTCTAGATCGCACCGTTGGCAAGATAATCGCCATGGATCCCCACACGGCAACGGCGCGCGAGTACACCGGCAATTACAGCGATTACGTGGAACAAGCGCTGCAGGAACGAGAACGCCATTGGGACGCTTATCGCAACCAGCAGGCCGAGATACGCCGCATGCGCCAGGACATCGCGCGCATCAAGCAGCAGGCACAGCGAACGGAGATGGCGACAAATAACGATCAGCTGCGCCGTTACGCCAAGAAGGTCGCTCGCAAGGCAAAGTCCCGTGAAACGCGGCTTGAACGCTACTTGGACGATCCCGAGCGCGTCGAAAAACCGGCCCGTAGCTGGAAAATGAAACTTGACTTTCAGGAGCCGCAACACGTGGGGCGGGACATCCTCAGGTTGGAGGATCTGGCGGTAGGTTATGACAGGCAAAACCCTTTGCTCAAAGATCTCAATTTGGTTATCCGGGGCGGACGGCGCGTGGTGCTTTCCGGTCCTAACGGCAGCGGCAAGACGACGCTCCTACGCACCATAGCAGGTCACATCCCTCCACTCTCCGGACGCCTACACCTCGGATCTGGCGTTAAACTGGGGTACATGACACAGGAACAAACGATGCTTGATCCACAGCTCAGCGCCTTGGAAATGATCCAACGCGCGAAGCCTGTGGATGAAACGTCGGCTCGCTCGTTTCTGCACTACTTCTTGTTTTCCGGAGACGATCCCTTGCGCCCCAGCGACGAACTGAGCTACGGTGAGCGAGCGCGCCTCGCTCTGGCCCTGCTTGTGGCTCGCGGCAGCAACTTTCTACTGCTGGATGAACCGATCAACCATCTGGATATTCCCTCGCGAAATCGCTTTGAAGAAGCGCTGTCACACTTTGAGGGTACGGTGCTTGCCGTGGTTCACGACCGCTACTTTGTCGATGCCTTTGCCACCGACGTCTGGACCGTAGACGGCGCTGACATCCGGCATGCTATTGTGTAGCAGAGGCCTATCAGGGCCCGGGCGGTTCGTGAACCGCCCCCACATTAATTGCGCTTATGCCTCGCCGGTCAGGCGTTGCGCCTGTTCGATCCACGACGCCACGTCCCCACGCCAGGGATCCAGGTTGATGCGTTCGCGGATTTCATCTTCCGACAGCGCCGCAATCTGAGCATAACGGATAATTCCCGCGTCCTTTAACCGCTGCGCGAAGGCGGGCCCAATACCGCTGATTGCCTGTAGGTCGTCGGCCTGAGGCGCTGGCTCCTGCGCTTCCTCTGCTTTCTGCCTTTCTGCCGGTTCTTCTTTCTGTTCCGGCGCCGGGCTCCGTGCAACGGACTGCCGGCGGCCGGCGGTCTTTGTCTCTGTCGACGCTGCCGGTTCCTGACGCAGCCAATCCTGGGCAAATGGTCCACCCTGCCGCATGGTTTCCAGGCGCTGCTCGATCTCTTCTTTCCGCTGACGCCAGATAATCCACACGATTGCCACAATTGCCAGCAGATAACCAAACCAGAAAAGTTTGCGATTCATGATGAAACTCCGTTGTCTCTTTTTCGTCCGTTTTCGCCGCTTCGTTCCATAATTAGCCGGTTGAGCGCCTCACGCACCGTGGGCAACTGTTGCATCGCGGGCCAGTTTCCCACGAAGTCCGCTGCGTGTTCGACGCTAATGATGGCCTTAAGTGGATCTACAATGCTGCCTTCGTCTTGCGTTTGTACAACCTTCAGAAATGATCGCAATTCGGGCTCCCACGCCGGGTAATTGGCCTGCAGCCAGCGCCGCAGCGCCTGGTATTCAGCCTCGTCGGCGCCGGACGCTTCACCCTTCTTGTAGACGCGTATGACCAGTGCTTCCAGGGCATCACAGTGCTCCACAAACGTGTGCAGATCTTTGTCATGCGTCCATTGCTGCAAGAATCGTGTGAACGGGTTCATTGAATGCTAGCGACAGATTAAAACAGGCGCCTCCACGACACGAAGCACGTGATCCAGCGCGCTGCCCAAAACCACTTCTACGACAGGCTGCCGACCATAGGCGCCTATTACGATGAAATCACAGTCATGAGCCTGCATCGTCTCCTCAACACTTTGTGCAAGCCGGCCCCATCTTACTTCATATTTAGCCTCGACACCATGCGCCTGCAAGTATGAGCGTACGCGACGCAGCGGCTCGGACGTTTCGCCCTTGCCGTCAAGGACGGTGAGCACGACGACGTCGACCCCCCAACGCGCGGCAAGATATGTTGTCACGTATAAGGCCTCATCCGCAGTCGGGCTACCGTCATAGGCCAGTAGGGCGCGCTGCATGGCGCTGGGCTCCCCCGGAACTGCCAGCAACGGCCGTGGGCAACGTTGCACGATGGTTCGCACCCCCGAACTGAGGCGTTCCAACCCCCGAGGGCCCGGCGGATAGGTCAACGGCATGACCACAAGATCATTCCATCGCGCCCGGTCGCAAAGAGTCCGGGGCACCGTGCCCTTCTCTACGACGAACCGCCCCCGGAGTCCATCCTCACCCAGACGCCAGTTGAAGCGGTCTAACATTGCCGTGAGCGCCTCTTCGTCGGCATCTTCTCCTTCCGGGATAATATGTAGACCGCGCACGACGCCCTCTTCCCGACGACCCACAATCAGCGCCTGGTCCAGCGCGTGCCAGCCGCTGTCGCGACCGTTGAGGGCCACCAATGTCTCGTGAAAGAGACAACCTTCACGGTACGCCGCTACTTGCTGCGCGCGCCACTCGCCGGGCGCCGGACCCGCTTCCAAGTCATCAGGGGTAAAGACATCGAGCAGCTTCTCGCCCATTTTGGCCAGAACGCCCTGTCCCGTCCCGCTTTTCCTTACTAGATCGTCGGCGGCGCGCTCCGGCGCTACCTCCCAACCAAGACTTTCCTCTAGTTCAGCACGATGCTCGGCCAGCCATAAATAGAGGTCCGTCTCCGTTCTGTCCGGAAAATCATGCAGCAATCCTCGCTCGCGTATGATGCGAACGACCGGCCGGAAAACATGATCGTACCAGTGCGCAGCCGCCTCCTCCGGCGAGATCTCCCGCTGCTGTTCGATACCCATATAGTAACGATGGACCTCAATATGCTCTTCAAGTTTACGGTAGGCGCCAGCTTCCGTCAGCGTCAGGTCTGCATTCGGCTGCGAGTTGTCCAATCCTGTTCGCTGCATGAAGGCCAGATGACGCGCCTTGATTATCAGGGCCTCGGGTTGAACGTCGGACGTGACGGGCACGGCGGTCCTCACTTCAGTAACGTAAGCGGGAATCGTGCTCAGGCCCATCTGGCGCGCGACGGAAACACGGTGGTTGCCGTCGATCACAAAATAGTTGTCTCCTAATTGATAAACCTCGATTGGCGGCCAACCGCCCATATCTGTTGCCACGGTCTTCACACGCGCCCACCGATCTTGCATTGTGTCGCTGCGCGGCAAAAACGTACGGGTGAAATCGCTGTAGCGCCCCACGCTACCGACGATTTCGTCCAGAGGGATCTCCCTTAACCCGCGCTCCACGCGACTACGCTCGCCGACGATGCGGCGAACCTCCTCATAGGACAAGAGCCTGTCAGGTTGTCCACGCAAACGCGCCAGCACCTGCTCAAGCGCAGCCTTACGCCGCGCGTTATGAAAGTCCTCGATGGCGCTGAGATAGCCTCGTCTTGTTGCAGTCAACGTTGTTCACCTTCAAAGGTGTATGAACCGGCGCCAATCCGCCGGTAGCCACTATGCTTCTCTATTTACCGATCTTATCACAAACCAAGTCTACGTGTTGCCAGGATCCAAAGCCAGTGACCACCCCATCGTTGGCGGGCTACCGCGTTCCATACCGCTGGCAGACTCGTGGCGCCCGGGTACACAAGGTAACGTGGCGCCCAACGCGGGTTAAATCGGGATCGCACCGCGTGAAGGCGGGCAACCGTTGGCGGATCCCCGTTATCGTCCAACATAACTCGAGTGCCGCCTCGTGTGGTTCCGTCGCCGATAAGGCCGGGAAAGCCGGTACCCAGATTGACGTGATGAAAATTGTGCCGCTGCGCCCAACGAATGAGGGCTATCACAAGTAACTCTAACGTTCCCTCACGGACCTCAGGACGGTGTCGCAGCACGTCGATGGCCAGCGACTCGCCCCCCGGATCCATTATTAGGGTCGCATAGGCGCTTACCAGCGAACGCGGCGTCTGCGTCATCAGTATCGGACTCTGCGCCACCTGCGTGCGATCAAAATGACTTAACAAAAGCGCATCGGACTCTCCGCGCACGATGGTCATCCACTCGTCGTTAATAAGGCGTAGCTCCTCGAGGAGTCTCGGAGAATGCGGCGGCATGCTGACCCCGGCGCGGTGCCCGAGTTGCATGGCGGTTTCTGCTGCCGTTAATGAGTCGAGGCGCTCCCCGTTCTGCTCAAAATCGCCAACGTCTACGATGGCCTCACGACCAACTGCCATCACGTCGAATCCAGCCGATTCATAGTGCGCCAAGTACGTTTCGGTGGCGAAATAAAATGAGGGCAGCCAATCATTACGCCGGCAGTAGTCTGCAAAACTCTCAATTGCCTCCGCAGCGTCGCCGTCGGGTCCGATAGGATCGCCAAGGGCCAGTGCTGTGCGCCCCACGAGGAGGAAGGCGACGACGGAACCGCCGGAACTGAAATAGTAGGATACGTCGGGAAGCAGGGCCAATCGCGACGTGGCGTTGTGGCCATATGCTGTGACAAGAACGCCGGCGCGCTCGCGTTGCGCAGCAGTGGCAGCTCGCGGCAGGAGAACGGGCCGTACCAATTGAAAGAAAGCATAGAGGAAGGTCAGCACGCCGGCGGCATAGATAGAGGTCAGCACAAAACGACCGGCCTCCAGCGCCGGCAACCATGCAGGAGGTCGCAGCGCAAAGAGCGTGCTAATCGTGGCTGCCACAACCGTCTGCAAATCGTGAAGCTCACCACTGCGCAGGGCCAGTACGTAGATGCCGACGCCGCCATACAGTAGGAGAAAGGCCAGCGCGCCAAAGATCACGATGGCGCCTTCGCGAACCGACGGGGGATCTGACCGCGCGTGGAAGTGCGCGCGCTGCCGAACGAGCCAGACTGCCAGCGCCAACGTCAGTAAGGAGCGAATGTCAAACAGCGAGTTTTCCAAAACGAGACTGACTGTAGACAGGAGCAGCACAACAACCGTTATGAGCCAGGCCGTCCGCTTTCTTCGCCAAAGTGCGCCTGCCAGCAAGAAAAGTATCAGGCCAGTTAGCATGGCGCCCACCTGCCCACCACGCCTGAGTTGCAGCGGCGCAAACTGCGTCACCGGTCGCAAATCGCGAGCCAACGCCGGGTAGGTGACGGACACGACGTTGACCAACCCCATGAGGGCCGTCAAGATAGCCACGATACGCACGTTCCACAGCTCGCGCAGCGCGCGCTCCTTGCCACCCAGCGATCGGAGTCGCTGCAGCATGAAAAAGCCAAGCAGCATGGGCATCCAGAAAGCCAATCCGCGATAAGCGAGGACCACGATGGTTGCCACAGCGCTGGTAATACCAAAGCCGATGAGTGTAAGCGGCAAGATCGTTTCTACGAAGCCTACCCCTTGTGGGGACGGAGCAATGATCACAAACAGATGGCCAATAGTGAAAGCCGCCAGCACAACAAACGGTGAGGCGACCTGCCCAAAAGCCACGAATATGGCGTAGAGACTGGCGGCATTGACCAGGTAGGAAAATACAGACCAGGCCAGCAGTACGAGCAAACCGCGAGGATTTTCACGGCCTGCCCCAGCCGCAGCAGCAAACTCGGCGCCGATTTCTTCGCTCCAGTTCTCGTGCAAGAATGGTTTGCGGCGGAGGCGGTGCGCCAGGTCGTTAATAATTGATTGAAAGGCCCCCAGCGCAGAAAATAGCTGTTGTGGCCTGGTCGCTCCTAATAAAATCAGACTGGTCAGTAGCAAAGTGAAAAGGAGCAGGGCAACGGCAGCGACAATTTCGTAGATGCGAACCGACGCCTGGAGGCTCACATACGTAAGGCCGAACAGGAGCAAAACGCCAAATCCACTATATTGGGCCACTACCCCCAGCAGCGTGCCCGCGGCGGCGCGAGCGCCCGACTCGCCACGTTGCACTGCGTCATCTACATAGAGCGCCAGCCCTGCCGTGCCACCGGAGGGGGCGACGGCGTTGATAAACATGGAACCCAGATAGACGGGCACCAGATCCACGAGCTTCGACCGCACGCCCACCAGGTTGAAGGAAACCTGGAAGATGCGCGACTGGGTCACGAAATAAGATGCTTGAAGCAGCCCTGCGACCAGTATCCATCGCCAGTCACCCGATGCCAGCGTGTCGATGAGATTCTCAACTTCGTTGGCCCGGGCAGCAACGAACCAGATAAAGAGGGCAGCGACGAGTAAGAGTAGCCAGCGACGCGTTTTCATTGCGAGCGCATTGTAGCATTACAGGCAGCGTTAACCAACGCGCCAACAGGCTTCCTTGCGCCACCTGCAGCCCTGTGCTAAACTGTCGCCATCATGCGATACGCAGCGGCAAGTACAGTGCCATTCGGCCATCACGTTCATCATTCCCTCACACGTCGCCATATTCGGGGATGAGGCCGCGCTGCCTGACGCGCCTATCGCAATAGAAAGGTACTAAACACCACACCCTCCCCGAATACAGGGAGGGTTTTTTTGTTTTTGGTCAACTTAACGTGAGGTGAATGAATGACCCGCGACGACATACGACTGGCATTGCCCAGCAAAGGCCGCCTTGCGGGCGATACCCTTGAATTTCTGGAAGCTAGCGGTCTGAAGGTGTACCGGCCCAATCCGCGCCAGTACGCAGCCCAGATCCCAACGCTGCCAAGACTGACCGTCATGTTTCAGCGTCCTGGTGACATCGCGGTTAGCGTGCGCCAGGGCAGCGTGGACTTTGGCATCACCGGACTTGACGTCTTCTCTGAGAAATGCGGTGAGGACGCCGGCGCCGTCCTCGTCCTACACGACGCCCTGGGTTTCTCGCGCTGTCACCTGGGGCTGGCGGTGCCGGAGGATTGGGACGGCGTCGAGAATATGCGTGATCTGGCTTCCGTGGCGCGCCGGATGCCTGACCGTGACAATCGTTCGCTGCGCGTGGCGACGAAGTTTCCCGAGCTGACGGGTCGTTTCTTAAAGGATCAACACGTCACGCCTTACGAGTTAATCGAGGTTGAGGGCACGTTAGAAATCGCGCCCGCCATTGGCTATGCTGATATCATCGCCGACCTGGTTTCCACAGGCACCACGCTACGTGACAACCATCTGCGAGAGCTAGACAATGGGGACATCCTGCACTCGCAGGCCATTCTCATCGCCAACCGCGCTGCCCTGGAAACACGGCCCGAGGTTCTATCGCTGGCCCGAGAACTCCTCGAATATGTCGAAGCGCATCTTCGCGCCCAGGAATGCCAGCTGGTTTTCGCCAACATGCGTGGCGAGTCGCCGCAAGAGATTGCCGAGCGCATGTTCGAACAACCGCACTTGAGCGGGCTTCAAGGACCAACGGTCTCGCCCATCGTGCCCAACAACGGCGTCGACGACATGGACACCAGCTGGTACGCCGTGAACATCGTCGTGCGCAAAGATCAGCTCTCGCAGACGATTGCCGCGTTGCGCGCCGTCGGCGGCAGCGGCGTCGTCGTCTCACCCGTCACCTATATTTTCGAAGAAGAGCCTCAGCGCTATCGCGCCATGCTAGCGGCGTTGGAACGCGACAAAATGGATCAGATCCACAAAGGACAATAAAACGAAAATGCTCGCAATCATCGACGTCAATAAAGCAAAAGAGACCATTTTGAGGCGCGACCGCTGGCTGGAGCACGACGTGCCCGACAGCCTCAAGAGTAGTCTTGAGAACCTGTTTGGCGAACCATTGAGCCCGGAGCAGGCCGTACGCCGCATTCTGGGCGACGTGCGCGCAGAAGGAGACACTGCACTCCGCCGCTGGACCGAACGCATTGATGGCGCACGCCTGGAACAATTCGCCGTGCCGCCATCCCTAATCGCGGCAGCCGCAGAGAGAATTCCCGGCGAACTGCTACGGGCCCTGCAACTGGCTGCCGAGCGCATCCATGACTTCCACAGGCGCCAGCCACTTCCAGACTGGACGACGACCGAGATGGGCGGCGTGATGGGGCAGCGCGTCACCCCTCTCCGGCGTGTGGGTGTCTACGTGCCGGGCGGCACGGCTCCCTTACCGTCCTCATTGCTCATGTCTGCCATCCCCGCCCGGGTGGCAGGCGTGCGCGACATCGTCATCGCCACGCCGCCTGCTGGCGCTGGCCACGGACAGGCCGGCGTTCCCGACGTGATACTGGCGGCGGCCCACGTCGCCGGCATTGAGACGATTTATACGCTTGGCGGCGCGCAAGCCGTCGCGGCGCTGGCCTTTGGCAGCGAGTCGATTGCGGCTGTGGACAAGATCGTGGGACCCGGCAACCTCTTTGTCACCCTGGCCAAACAGCAGGTGTATGGGATTGTGGGCATTGACGGACTCTATGGCCCGACGGAAACAATGGTCATTGCCGACGACAGCGCCGACCCCGCCTGGGTTGCCGCCGACATGCTGGCGCAGGCCGAGCACGATGTGCTGGCCACCGCCATCTTGCTCACACCCTCACAACCAATGGCCCAGGCCGTGCAGCGGGAAGTCGGACGGCAGTTAGAAGCGCTCAGTCGCAGCGAGATCATCGCCGCCTCGCTGCAGAATCGCGGCGGTATCGTCATCACGGCGGATCTTGCCCAGGCGGCACAACTGGCCGACGCTTTCGCCGCCGAACACCTTTGCCTCGACGTCGCCGATCCCCAGGCGCTGGCCCGTGACATTGGCAGCGCGGGCGGGTTCTTCTTAGGCGGTCACTCCTTCGAGGTGCTCGGCGACTATGTTGCGGGCCCCAGCCACACCATGCCCACTGGTGGCACGGCGCGCTTTGCCTCCCCGCTTAACGTCTTTGATTTCGTGCGCATCAACAGTATTGTGGCCTTAGATCCAGAAACATCAGCCGAGCTGAGCGGCGCTGCAGCAACCATCGCCGAGGCCGAAAAACTAACAGCACACGCCGCCGCCGCCCGCCGCCGCACAAAATGACAATGCCGCGATGTAAACCTGCCGCATGCAAACCTGCAAACTTCTTCCTTCCCTGAGGTGAACCATGCCGTCATTTAATCCCCAAAACTTCTTGCGACCGGACATCGCTACCATGGAACCTTACGTTCCCATCGTCCCCTTTGAGGTGCTATCGGCGCGCCTGGGCCGGCGTCCGGAAGAAATCGTCAAGCTCGACGCTAACGAGAACCCCTACGGCCCCTCGCCTGGCGTTCTTGCCGCCCTCAAGGATTTACAGTATTTGCACATCTATCCTGATCCACAATCAGGGGCGCTGCGTGAGGCGCTTGTGGACTACACGGGTGTGTCCGCCGACTACCTTCTTGCGGGGGCCGGCGCCGATGAGCTCATTGACCTCGTCCTGCGCGCCGTGCTGCAGCCGGGTGATTCGGTCCTGAACTGCCCTCCATCTTTCGGCATGTATCCCTTTTCTACCGCTGTCAACATGGGCCGGCTGGTCTCGGTGTGGCGTAATGATGACTTTTCATTGGACGTCGACGGAATCCGCGCCGCCCTTGAGAAGGATCCCGGCGCTCGCGTCCTCTTCATATGCTCACCCAACAATCCTAACGGCAACACGATCCCCGCTAACGTTTTGCGCCAGCTATTGCAGTTGCCCATCCTCGTCGTCCTGGACGAGGCATATGTGGAGTTCGGCGGTGAGAGCCACATCACTTGGGTGCCCCAACACGAAAACCTCGTCGTCCTGCGCACATTCAGTAAGTGGGCCGGGCTTGCCGGTCTGCGCGTGGGCTACGGCGCTTTTCCCCGCTGGCTCATGCCCCACCTCTGGAAGATCAAACAGCCGTACAACGTCAACGTTGCCGCCGCGCAGGCAGCCATCGCCGCCCTGCAAGACAGGGCGCACTCCCAGAAGCAAATCGAGGCCATCGTCGACGAGCGTCGTCGCCTGCAAGAGGAGCTGGCCCGTTTTCCGTTCCTGCAGCCGCACCCCAGCGAAGCAAACTTCATTCTGTGCCGTGTCCAGGGACTGGATGCTGCCCGGCTCAAGCGTGATTTGGAACAAGAAGGGATACTCGTGCGCTACTTCGACAAACCCGGCCTACAAAACTGCATTCGCGTCAGCGCTGGACGCCCGCAGGATACCGACCGCCTTCTGGCAGCTCTACACACCGTGGCGCAAGTCTCTGGCGTTGGGCCAGACAACAAGTCTGTGCCGGCATCCAGCCGGCAGGCAAGTAGCCAATCTGGAGCGCCGGCTTCTAGCCGGCAGCCAAGTGACAAGGACAGCAAATGACTCGCAAATTCACCATCAACCGCCAGACCTCCGAAACCGACATCCAACTAACCCTCGCCCTCGACGGCTCGGGCCAACACGACATCGACACCGGCGTCGGCTTCCTGGACCACATGCTAACCCACGTCGCGCTGCATGGCCTTTTCGACCTGGAGATAACAGCTCGCGGCGACTTGCACATCGACGCGCACCACACCATCGAGGACGTGGCGATTGTCCTGGGCCAGGCGCTGGACCAGACGCTGGGCGACCGGCAGGGCATCAGCCGCATGGGACAGGCCTACGTCCCCATGGACGAAGCGCTGGCGCGCGTCGTTCTCGACCTGAGCGGGCGGCCCTACAGCGTCATCGACGCCAACTGGCACACGCCCAACATGGGCCAGATGCCCACATCGCTCGTAGGCCACTTTCTTGAAACGGTCGCCGTACACGGGCGCATGAATTTGCACGCCCGCGTTTTCTATGGTCGTGATGACCACCACCAGGCCGAAGCGCTATTCAAAGCACTGGGTCGCGCCTTGCGCCAGGCCGTTGCCCTCGACGACCGGCGCCAGGGCGTGCCTTCTACCAAAGGAACGTTGACCAAATGACGACAGGCAACAAGAATGACATTACGATGATCGATTACGGCATCGGCAATCTGCGCTCCGTGCAAAAGGCGCTGGAATACGTTGGCGCCCAGGTAACGCTCAGCGACGATGCGCAAGAGGTGAGCAGCGCGCAGAAACTCGTCCTGCCCGGCGTGGGGGCCTTTGGCGCGGGTATGGCGGCGCTGCAGGAACGCGACCTGATCGATCCTATTTGTGACGCCGTCGCCGCCGACGTTCCGCTACTGGGCATCTGTCTGGGTATGCAGCTACTGTTTGACGACAGTGAGGAGTTGGGCGCGCACGCAGGCCTGGGTCTAATTGCCGGTCGCGTGCTTCGCTTCCAGGGGGACAACCTGCTCGTACCGCACATGGGCTGGAACCAGATAAAGCACGATGGCAGCCATCCGCTGCTCGACGGTGTGCCCAGCGGCGCCCACGCCTACTTCGTACACTCATACTATTGCCGGCCCGACTATCCACAGATGGCCACTGGCCTTACCGAATACGGTGATCCGTTTGCTTCCATCATCGCCCACAAACACATCTATGGCCTGCAGTTCCATCCCGAAAAGAGCCAACACGTAGGCCTGCGCATTTTAGAAAACTACGTAAACCTGTAGGTCCAGTTGGCAGCTGGCCCTACCAGTCTGTCGAAAGAGTTGAGCAATAACCATGACGAACTTCACCATCTATCCTGCCATTGACCTACGCCACGGCGAAGTCGTGCGCCTGCAATACGGCGACCCTGAGCGCCAGACGACGTTTAGCGCCGATCCTGTGGCTACCGCCAAGCGCTGGGCCGCTGCCGGCGCGAAATGGTTACACGTTGTCAACCTTGACGGCGCCTTTGACGAAGGCGGCGCTGCGAACTGGTCGGCGCTTGAGAAAATGTGCCGGAGCGGCCCGCCCGTGCAGTTTGGCGGCGGCATGCGCAGCCTGGACGACGTGCAGCGCGCCCTCGACGTCGGCGCTAGCCGCGTGCTTCTGGGCACAGTCGCCGTCGAGGATCCGGATCTATTAGAGGATGCCGTTGGCCAGTTTGGCTCCGAACGCATCGTCGTGGCCCTCGACGCACGTGAGGGCATTGTGCGCACGCGAGGGTGGCAGAAGGGCGCCGGAATCGGCGCCGTCGACCTTGGGCGTCGTGTGAAGGGTGCCGGCGTCACGATCGTCATCCATACGGACATCGGGCGCGACGGGGTGCTCACCGGCGTCAACGCCGAAGCATCTGCTGCCCTGGCGCAAGAGACGGGATTGGACGTCATCGCCTCCGGCGGCGTGGCCTCTTTGCAGGATGTGCGGCGCGCCCTGCAGTACGTTGCGGATGGCGTGACCGGACTGATCATCGGGCGCGCCCTCTACGAAGGAAAACTGGCCCTCGAAGAAGCGTTGCGTCTGGCTGCCTCACAGCCGGACTCGGAGGAAGCGGCATGTTAGCCAAACGTATCATTCCCTGTCTCGACGTCAAAGATGGACGTGTCGTGAAGGGTGTCAATTTTGTGAATCTACGAGACGCGGGCGACCCTGTGCAACAGGCGCGCGTTTACGACGCCGAAGGCGCCGACGAACTGGTCTTTCTGGACATTACCGCGACACATGAAGCGCGCGGCACAGTTCTAAAGATGGCCCGCGCCGTTGCCG